>JASFIT010000096.1:0-12282 GCA_050122535.1 Desulfobacteraceae bacterium
CCTTTAGGCGTTCCATGAGGCTTTTGGCTCGGGGTTCAAAGTCATCCGATCCCATGAGATATAGAGGAAACCCACAACAACTCTCTTCCGTGGATAAGGTGGTGTAATCTACGCCCGCCGCGTCCATGGGTTTAATCAAGCTGGGGACCATCTTCATGTCCAGATAACTGGGCACACATCCCATAAAGAATACTGTTTCAGCCTGGGCCTTGAGCTCACCCTTTTTAACCTTTTCTTTAAGGGCAGGCGGATAAATGTCAATCCTCGCCTCTTTGGCACTGGCGTACACATTTCCAGTTTTTAGGATATTATCCTTCACCCCTAGGACAGGCTCTGGTACAAAACCGGCCGCATAAAGTTTCTTACGCACGCCCTCCACAATCTCGTCCACCTTGATCAGTGCAGGGCAGAAGTAGGTACATGCCTGACAGGTCGTGCAGCTGTAAAATGCCTCTGCCAGTTCTGTTGTTGGTTCTATGGAACCGTTCATCATGTAAAAGGCCAGGGCGTTTCTCCCCCGGGCGTTTTTGGATTCCCTGTGCGTGACGCTGAAAGTGGGACACCCGAGCCTGCAGAACCCGCAATGGATGCAGGCGAGAACCTCGTTATCAATCTCTTCGCCAAAGGAATTGACGCCTTCAGGATGCTCAATCAGAGGTTGAAAGGCAAAGTAGTCATAGATATCTGCTTTGCCCTTTTCCAGGGCCATCTTTCCCGGATTGAGGATGTTTTCCGGATCAAGGGTCTGCTTGATCTGTCTCATGACTTCCATGGCTGGCCCCAGTTGCCTCTCAATATGGGCCGCACGGGTTATGCCTGCGCCATGCTCAGCGCTCAAGGTCCCCTTCATTTCCATGGCTGTCTCCACAAGCTCTTCTATTGCCGGTTTCAGTCGATTCCATTCCTCACGGTCTCTCACATCTGCCACAAATGTGGTGTGCACATTTCCGTCGCCCACATGTCCGAAAGTGGTGATCGTCACATTGTGCTTCTCCGCGATGGCCTGTGCCCTTCTGATGGTCTCAGGGATCCTGCTTGAAGGGACACCGAGATCCTCAGCGATGGGGACCAGGCGATTTCCCGGCTTAATTCTCGAGAGGGTGGGGACCAATCTTCCCCTCGCCAACATCATTTCTTCTCTTTTCTGAGGATCGTCAGACCACTGAAATTCTTGCACATTGTATTTATTGCAGATCTCCTCAATCCTCTTCACATCCCTTTGAACCACCTCTTTTACGCCGTCTGCCTCCATAAGCAGAAGGGCCTCTATCTTGCTCACGTCCCTGCCGAGGACCTCTTCAACGACTTTGAGGCTGAATCTGTCCAGGATCTCGCATCCGGCCAGTTTGATGCCTGAGGTGGTCACCTCTGTTACCGCATCTCCCGCTGCATTCAGATCCCCAAAAATGGCAAGGGCCAGGGCCCCATATTCGGGCTTGGGCTCCACCTTGCAGATAACCTCGGTAATGATGCCGAGAGTCCCTTCTGCAGAGGAGAAGAGATGTGTGAGTTCATACCCGAGGGAGGTCTTGGGCGCTGTGGTTCCCGTGTCGATCACCGTTCCGTCAGCCAAGACCACTTTCAGCCCTTTGATATAGTCCCGAGTGGTTCCATATTTCACGGCCCTGTGCCCGCTCGCGTTGGTGGAAACCATCCCTGCAATGGTCGCCAGGACTTCACTACCAGGGTTAGGAGGAAACATGAGACCGTCCCTTGCCAAGGCATTATTCAATTGTGCGCAGATAACCCCAGGCTCAACGCGGGCGTAGAAATCCTCCCTGTTTATCTCCAAAATCCGGTTCATCAGGTGTAGATCCAGCAGAAGGCCACCCCTGACAGGTAGCACGGCACCGGTCACACTGGTGCCTGAACCTCGGGCAGTGACCGGGACTTTGTCCCGGGAGGCCAGCTTCATGATCTCAGAGACTTGATCCGTTGACCTAGGAAAGATCACTGCATCAGGGATGCCCTGATGGACCGACATATCCCGTGAATAACAGAGACACTCAACACGATCACTAGATACATTTTCTGAGCCCACAATCTCGGTGACTTCATCAACGATTCCCATGCGTTAAACTCCTCTTCTAGGGCTTATAATCAAGACCTGTTGTAAACCAGCTTTTCTATTTAGTGGCTACTATTTAGCTACAAAGTAACTATAAATGAGGGATTCTTTTCATGTCAAGCCGAAACAGGCATTGATTATGGATATACGCTTTATTCATGCCTCAATTCATTCGTTCTGTCAAAATATCATTCGCTATATTACAATCTAGACCGTTGAAAAACCGGCTTCTCAGAGGCTGATGGAAAATATCCACATGCAAGGCTTCCGAAATCCCGAGGAATGAGGCGTACATAGAAGTACGCCGCAGTGACGAGGAATGAGGGTAACGCAGCCCTTCGGCTTTGCTCAGGGCCATGAGCTTGTCGAATGGCAGATGGGCGTTTTCCGACAGCCTCATCCGAACCCTTATCAATGTGGCATTAAAAGCGATGCTTAATACCTCAGAAAAATATACAAAGCAATACAGGGCAAAGCAGATATACCCTTAGGGCTTTGAACGGAGGCTGAGACAACTATGGGATCTCTGAGAGATTGTTTTATGGATTCCATCTCTAAGCAAGGAGAAAAAGAAGCAATCACCTTCCTCCGAGAGGGAAATGCAGAGAGTGAGATCTCATATCAGGAATTGGATCTTGATTCCAACCGAATGGCCAATACTTTCCGAGAATTGGGTGTCGAAGAGGGTGACCGGGTCATCCTCTTTTTTCCGAAATCCGTGATTTTTGTGGTCGCACATCTTGCGCTTCAGAAGATCGGAGCCATAGCCGTACCTCTGAATCCTGGTTTTAAGCAGTCGGAAATGGAATACTTCATTCATGACACGGACCCCAAATTGCTCCTTTCGGGTCCTGAGCAGGAGGCCATGATAAAGGAGATTTCCCCCGGTCTGAACAACCTGGTGATAGACACCCAAAAGAGGTACCAAGATCTGCATTTCTTTAGGTCTGCCTCAGATGTGATGACCCCAGTGGAGATCGGCCCCGACGATCCCGGGCTTATTCTCTACACCTCAGGCACCACAGGAAAACCCAAAGGGGCCATCCTGACCCAAAAGAACCTTGTCCATGATGCTAAGAATGTAATCGATATATGGGAAATCACCGAATCCGACGTGCTATGCCATGCCCTTCCGCTTTTTCACGTGCACGGACTCGGTTTTGCCTTTCACACTTCCCTCATGGCTGGCTCCCATGTGCTCATGCTCGATCAATTCTCTCCCCAAACTGTGGTGGAAGTACTATCAAAAAAGGAAGATGCACATGCTTGCACGGTCTTTATGGCGGTTCCTTCCATGTATGGTAAGCTTTTGGATTATCTGGGAGACAAGAAGGTTGACTTCGAGCATATGCGATTGTGGACCTCGGGTTCGGCGCCCTTGCTGCCAAAGGACTTTGAGAGGATAAGGAGAGTCTTCGGCAAAGAGCCTGTGGAACGGGAAGGGATGTCAGAGACCGGGATGAATTTTTCCAATCCCCTAAGGGGCGTTCGAAAACCTGGGTCTATTGGACTGCCTCTTCCGCATCTCCAGGTAAGGATCGTGGATCCTGTTACACTTCAGGACGTCAAGGCAGGTGAAACAGGGGAGATCTGGCTTAAAGGTCCCGCTGTGACGCCGGGGTACTGGAGAAAACCTGAGGAGACGGCCAAGACGTTTGAAAAAGGTTGGTTCAGGACTGGTGACCTGGGAAACGTGGACGAGGAGGGATACTATTACCTGACGGATCGCATAAAGCATATCATCATTTCAGGAGGCGAAAATATCTCCCCAAAGGAGGTTGAATCGGTTATCAATCAAATTGCGGAGGTGGTTGAATCATCGGTGGTGGGTATTCCTGACGAGAAATGGGGAGAGAGGGTGATGGCGGCCGTTGTGCTGAAACCGGGTTCCGGGATCGAAGCAGCAGAAATTCAAGAATTCTGCAAACAGCATCTCCACAATTGGAAATGCCCAAAGGACCTGGTCTTCCTAGAAGAGCTCCCCAAGAATACCATGGGAAAAGTGCTTAAAGAAGAGGTCAAAAAAATCTTTAAAGGCTGACCCTCTTCACTCATTCTTCTTATAACTAATCGAAATTCCCTCCTGGCTGGACTTGTCTATGGTGGTTTGGAAATTGGGCAGGCTCTCCACATAATCGAGGAATTCTCCAATTCCTCTCCAATATCGACTTGAGACGTTATGTGCAGTAAAGCAGCCCCCCACTTCAAGCTTTGGTGCCAGTATTATGAAATACTTTTTGTACCATTCTTTATCCGCATCAGAAAAAATAAAATCGAACGGGCCTTCCAGTTCTTTTACAAGTTCATGGGCATCGGCAAGTCGAGCGTCAATGTAATCTGAGAGGCCGGCCTCTCTAAAATTCGCCAGCGCTGTTTCATATCTGTTTTCATCTATCTCGATTGTAATAAGTTTTCCACCCGTCTTGCTGAGCGCCCATGCCATCCAAATCGCCGAGTGTCCCGTGGAGGTGCCAATATCTAGCGCCTTCCTGTAATTGTTCTTAATGATGAGATCATATAAGACCTTCCCATCAGCCTCAGATACATTCCAATCTATCCATTCTTTCCTATGATTCTCGAGAAACTTCTTCACTTTTTCGTCAAGAGTCTTTGTTTCTTTTGTCTCTTGGGCAAAAACAGGATTGATCAAAAGAGATGAAGGCAGCAAAAGATAGATGATAAACAACCTTATACGAAATCTTTTTTTAATCCTCAGCCCTATTTCCGTTCTTTCCATCAGGTCCGAATGACTTAAAAGCTAATTTGGGGATCTTAGATGTCAAACCTCTCATACTTTTGATGAATATCAAATTCTCAATGTTGGAGTCAAATCCAAGAAGTGCGTGGAGCTGCTGAGGGGCGAAACCAGAGGGTCTTTTTTCTGAATGACTAGGCTCAAGCCGCATCACGAGAGGTCTTTGGAACTAGTCTTGCTTTCCGTGGGCTCCTTTGAGCGGCGGGGGCGGCTTTCCTTTTTCGGCGGGCTCTGCGCCTTTTCCTTGCACGGACAGGCTTCGGCATGTTGAGCCAATTTTCCTTCGGCTCGATACAACTCAGCTCCTGGTCGGTGAACTCCTCGATGGCGGGAATGTAGAAGGCGTCTTTCTCATCGGCAAAGCTGACCGAGGTGCCGGATGCGCCGGCACGGCCGGTCCGCCCAATCCTGTGCACGTAATCTTCCGGATCACGAGGCAGCGTAAAATTAATGACATGATCCATGCCCTCGATGTGAATGCCGCGTCCAGCCACATCCGTTGCCACCAGAACCCGGATCTTTCCGTTTTTGAATTCCTCAAGACGACGAATCCGTTTTTTCTGAGGAACCTCGCCGGAGAGTATAGAGCAATTGATCCCGTAACGGGCCAGCATTTCAGCGAGCCGTCTCACTTCGTCGCGCCTGTTACAGAAAACCAGAACTCGGTTCAGGTTCTGCTGCTCGATAATGTTGAACAGCAGTGCAAATTTTTTGCTGGCGGTCACAATGTAGACGATCTGCTCCACGGTCTCGACCGCGACCTGTTCCGGTTCGATCTCAACGGTTATAGGGTTGCGGGTCCATTGGGAGGCGAGGCGGGTGATCTCTTGAGTCACCGTCGCCCCAAAAAACATGGTCTGGCGTTTCTCTTTTGCAGGCGTGCTATAGATGATCTTTCGCACGTCCGGGATAAAACCCATGTCGAGCATCCGATCAGCCTCGTCTATGATTAGCACCTCGATCTTTTTCAAGTTTATCTCGTGGCGCCGCTTAAAGTCGAGCAGCCTTCCGGGCGTTGCCACGATGATATCGACCGGGCCTGCCGACAGCTGCTTTCGCTGTTTTTCATAATCCATGCCCCCGAAGACAGAAACGATTTTCAGGGTACAATACTTGGAGAGTTGGCGAGCTTCTTCGGAGATCTGAAGCACCAGTTCCCGGGTGGGGGCTAGGATCAGGATTCGAGGCGTGCCAGGTCTTCGTTTTCCTTGGATGGGGTTGTAGAGGACCCTGGCGATGACGGTGATCAGGAAGGCAGCCGTCTTTCCCGTACCGGTCTGGGCACGGCCGGTTGCATCCCTGCCGGACAAGCTGCTGGGAAGGATTTCAGCCTGGATAGGTGTACAGTACTCGAAGCCAAGATCATAGATGGCGTGAAGCAACCGGTCTGGAAGATCGAAATCATGAAACCGAGTCTTGCCATCAGTGGGCGGGATCTTGAACTGTGAAACATCCCAGCTCTCTTCCACTGCCATGCTGGCGGATGATGCGGACGCATCCCCGATCTTGCTCTTTTTCTTCTTTTGTTTAAAACCGCTTTGCATCATTCAGTTTCTCAACCAAGCCTTCTAACTATAATAATCACCCATGCTTCCACTTCGACCGCCCCGCTACTTTTGTCAAACTTCCTCCAAACCAAAGCCTCCAAGCCTGCCGCCCCATGGTTTGTAATCAATGTGACCGGCTGGACAGTTACATTCTGCTCAAACATAATTAACTTTGGCTAATTATGAGCTAAATCGAGGACTGCAAAAGTAGATTTTATGTCCGTTTATCATTTCATACGGTAGGTGATTAATCCATGGGAGGTATCATACGGTGAGACGCTCACTTTGACATGATCTCCAACCATCACCTTGATCCGATACTTTTTCATCCGCCCGGAAAGGCGTCCCCTAACGGTGAGGTTCTTATCGCAACGAACTTCCATGATTCCGGCGCCCAGAATCCTGGTTACCTTACCTTCTAATTGAATTAAATCATCTCGACTCAAGATGCTCCTTACGTCTTTAACGCCCCGCTCAGCCGGAAAAAAATGAAAAGTTAAACCACGCCTACAAAAAAAGCGGAGATGCCTATTTTCCGAAAGCATCTCCGCTTAAAGTAATAAGCAACTTTTCAATCTACTCTCTTATAATCTTAAAAGTCAAGAGAAATTGGAAAAATATGCATCTTAATCCTTCAGTGAAGCAGCATCAGCGTCCCTTTTGAACAGTTTGTTCCTTGACACCCAAATTCCTTGACCCTATATTCCATCCAGGGAAAATGGGGGTTTGACCCAGACTCCGCCTTCGCTCCGCGCCTGGAAGATTGGGAAATTTGGAAAATGCTGATCTTTTTCTTTGGAGAAGAAATATGGAAAAGAATGATGAAAAACGCCTGACCAATATGCTGGAGGCAGCAAAGGATGCCGTGGGCTTCTTGCATGACAAAACAAGAGAAGATCTGGACAAAGACAAACAACTCACCCTATCTCTTCTCAAATCGCTTGAAATGATCGGTGAGGCTGCTTCTAAAGTCTCTAAAGAATGTCAGTTGGGTTGCGAGCCTATCCCATGGGATAACGTGATCGATTTGAAGCAGCAGGTTGTGCACACATACTGGGATATTGACCGGGACTGGATCTGGAAAACTGTGACAGACGAACTTCCTCCCATTATCAGTGCACTGGAGCAGCTCGTACCCTCCAGTGCAGTCTGATTGTTAGTTGATGGGCTAATGGACCTTGACAGGCCTTCTATATGACGCTTAGCGGCGAGAAAAAATTCCTCGAACCTCCAGCCTATCAAACCATCGGAAAGACCGCCGGATCTGGCTCAACCAACTAGACGTGTATATATAATTGACCATGATCCCGCAGGATTCCGACAGCCCTTTGTTGGAAGGGTTGGCAAGGAAATTCACGTTCTTTTGTGAAACAGAGGCTCCGTTGGCTAGATGAAAATTAGTCACTGGATTCAGGGGCCTGTTCTGTGGGTTTTTTTCCTGTGATATGTAATGATAGGCGATCTTCACGAGAGGCTGATGAAGGATTTTTTTTAGTTCCTCGTCTTCCTTCCACTCTTCATCAGACAAAATGGAAAGCAATGCCCTTGTGAACGCTCGTGTTCTTCCCCTTTTGACGCCCGCCCTTTCCATGATCCTGACCAGCTGCCTTCTGCCAAAATAGGATGGAACGTTTTCCCGTTGTAACGAAAAAGACTCATCTTTGCCCTCCAGTATGGGCTGCAAGTAATTCTCCCAAAACCCGGGGAGCGGGCTCAGGGTGGCAAAATTCTTTATCTGCTCATTCTCTGTCCTCAGGTAATCCACCACCTGACCTATCAACATCTTGCCCAGGCCAAGGCCCGCAAGACCATTCTGCGTATTGTTTATGGAATAAAAAATAGCCGTGTCAGCCTCCCCCTTTGGTGTCCGGGGTTTGTCCATTTCAATGATTTCAGAGATATGCCTTACGATCCCCCTGGTCAGGGCCACTTCGATAAAGATGATCGGTTCATAGGGGATAAGCCTATGGTAAAGGGCAAAACACCTTCGGTCCTCCCCAAGACGCTGACCCATCTCTTCAATATTTGTCATGGGATGTACCAGATCACTATCCTTGATGAGCTCTACCTGCCTGTAGGACGAATCAAGGGTGATTTCCTCAAGGTAGAGGAAACCATCCTGAAACCAGACCTCGAAAAGCAGAATTATATCAGCGTCAAGGGGCCTTAGGTTTATCTTGGAGAAGCGTTGAAGTGAAAGTAAGTCCCCCCTGAAATCTAAAAGGAATTTGAGCCCCCCAGGTGAGCGAGAAATCTTTCGAAAAATATTTAATCGGGGCGAATAGGCTCGGCCCCTCAATTTTGAAAGCAACCGTAGCCAGTTCGGATCGTCTGCATCACATCGACTCAGCTCGTCCAAGAGATGACCTATCTCGTCCTTAGAGACCTCGATGTCCTCCATGAGGGTTCTGAAGAGCTCTCCTTTTTCATGCTCACCCAAGCCTCTATACTGGGCCTTAATCTTCCAAAACAGCTTGTCTTCCTCAGCGCCCTCTTCTGACAACTTCTTAAAGGCGTTGAGAACTTGAACGACTCTTTTCTTTGAGCCTTTTTTCGATGGCTCCTTTTTCTCAAGGGGTTCCATGCCGTCTGTTTTCCTGTGTCAAATTGCTTCGGAATTTTATAGAACGCCTGCCCGCAACGCTCTCGCTTGCGAAGCGGGCGGCTTCGCCGCTCCGAAAAAAAACAAATTTCGTATCGATTCACGCTTTTAAAAAACTGTCAAGCTTTGGCCCTGGCCAATATAAGAAAGTTTGTGACATTTTAGCCTTTTGAAACAGCCGGGCAAAAACTCTTGGCGGGCTGAGCGGGGTTCTCTGGAGGGGCCAAAAACCAGGCGTTCTGTGCAGGTTTTCTTCCGGGGCCTCCGCTCTGCCCTTGCGCCTGCGCACACAGGCCGTCTAAACAGAGATCAGGCCAACTTCAGTGGTGACAGAACAAGGCCTCAGAGCTACCTCCCTTTGTGCGCCATACTTAAGGCCACCGGGCAGATTTTTTGGCCCCTCCAGAGAATGCGGCTTAGCCCAGGGGCTTTTCAAACGATCAAAGTATTACGAAAATCTCAATTTCAGTCGCCTAAAATGTTACCGAATTCCTATACAATAAGCTCCTATTCAATGGGTTTTGCTTCATCAATCAGCATGATAGGAATATCATCCTTTATCTCATAAAGAAGCTTGCACTTGTCACAGATCAGCCCATCGCCCCCATCGTTCAGATAAATGTCTCCTTTGCATTTGGGGCATGCCAGTATGTCCAATAATTCTTTGCTTATTGCCATTTACTTCCTCCTTCACACTCGAAGCACGTTGATTTGTTCCTTAACCTTCTCAAAGACCTTATCCACCGTTATGTTTCTCATACAACTCACGTGGTCACACTTCTTGTTAAAGCAGGGGCTGCATTCAATCTCATCCCTGATTACAGTGTGGCCCTTTCCGTAGGGCCCTGTCCGCCAAGGGGCAGTTGGTCCAAAAAGGGCAACAACAGGGCAATCCATGGCTGCAGCTATGTGCATCGGCCCCGTATCCGTTGTGACCAAGAGCTGACACTTGGAATACAGATAGGCCAGTTCTTTCAGGGTGGTATCCCCGGCCAGGTTTGTGGACTTTTCATGCATCCTCTCCATGATTTCGTCTATCTCGGCCCGATCCTGTCCGCTTCCTGTAAATATAATACCGCACCCCAGTTCCCTTTGCATTCTATCTGCCAGTGCGGCGAATCTTTCGGGTTGCCATAGTTTTGTTGTCCACTTGGCAAAGGGATTAATGGCCACCAACTTTTGGTCCTTGACGCCCTTGTCATCAAGAACTTTGTCTATAGAGCTCTTGTCTGATTCTCTGATTGGGATATGACCTTTCCAGGAATCTTTTTCACATCCCAGATATTCGGCCACCTTCAGATACTTGTCCACAGCATGCTTATCGGCTTCCACGAAAAAAGGCCGTTCCGTAAGAAAGAGCTGACTCCCTTCCCTACCCCAATTTGGGCCAATCTTGCTTTTGCCCCTGGAAAGACCAGTCAATATGGCGCTCTTAAAGAGCCCCTGAAGATCGATAACCAAGTCATATTTATTTGAACGAAGTTCTTTCAGAAACCGGATGATCTCTCTTAAAGCAGCGAATCCTTCCCTGCCCTTCAACAATCTTTTTCGCCAGGATTTTCTGCGGGATATGATGACGTTATCAATCCCTTCGTGCGCGTCTATAATCTGACTGGACTCCTCTTCCACGACCCAGTCTACCCGCGCCTCTGGAAAATTATCCCTCAACACCTCCAAAAAAGGCAAAGTATGAACCACATCCCCAATGGCGCTGAGTTTTATAATAAGAATACTTTTGGGGGTCTCCCCCATCCTATTCTTTCTCCTTATTCAAGATCCATTTAACTGCATCTAATAGGTCCTCGGCCACATGGTATGGTTTCAGTTGCTTTCCTGGAATAATGTATTCCATTTCCCCCAGACCGTATCCGGTTTTTACCAAAACCCCTTTCAAATTCAAGCGGGATGCCAATTCAATGTCCACATGTCTGTCCCCAACCACGTAAGAGTTTGACATGTCAATGTCGAAGGCTTCGCGCGCCTTATCGATGAGACCGGTTTCAGGTTTTCTGCAATCACACTCAGAACTATATTCTGGTAAAACCCCTGCAGGGTGATGGGGGCAGAAGAAGATTCCATCGATGATGGCCCCTTGCTCCTTTAGGGAGGACTTCAGGAAGGCGTGTATCTCATCAACCAGGTCTATGGGGTAATAGCCCCGGGCCACACCCCCTTGATTGGATACAATTATCGCCCACCAATTATTTTTATTCAACAACCTGACCGCTTCTGAGACCCCAGGAAGGATTACAAATCGGCTCAAATGATTGATATAACCCAATTGCTCGTTTACGGTCCCATCTCGATCTATAAAAACAGCAGGCTTTTTCATATTCCGTCCTCAGCAGATTCTTTGGTTTAGCCGCCTAGGCTATCTCTTAGGCCCTCCAACTCCCTCCACACATCTTCAGGTTCAATGCCCAACATGCAACGATAGTCAGTGGGACATTCTGGTTTTAAGCAGGGGGCGCAATCTACCCGTTGCTGAATAACCCTCGCCTTTTCGCTTCTCGGCCCTGTGGCCACAGGATCGGTAGAACCAAATATGGCAACCATCGGCACATTTAGCGCAGCCGCAATATGCATAAGGCCCGAGTCATTGGTCACAAAAAATTGACATCTCTCTATCAAGGCCATGGCCTCTCCAAGTTTCGTGCTACCACAAAGATTGACCGGCTCATGCTTCATGGAATGACTCACGGCTCTGCATATATCCATTTCTCCTTGGCTACCCATCACCACAACCTTTGCTCCCCACCTATCAGAAGCCCAATCTCCGATGGCAGCAAATCGCTCCGCAGGCCACCTTTTGGCAGGGCCGAAAACAGCTCCTGGACTCAACCCTAACAGGAAATGCTCTTGTCCTATCCCTTTAGATAAGAGGAGGGATTGAACGGCCTCTTGATCTTTCTCAGCCACAAATAGTCTGGGATCCCTAGTCTCTGCCTCCCAACCCATAGCCCTTAAGATGGAAAGGTAATAATCCACCTGGTGGACGTTTAGCACTTCCTCATCTCTAATGACTGCGTGCGACAATAGGAATCCTCTGCCATCCGTGTTATAGCCTATCCTAAATTTTATACCGCCAAAATAGGGGAGAAGAGCAGCTTCAAAGGCATTCTGAAATATTATGACAAGATCAAATTTCTTCTTTCTCAGCAGGACGGCGGCCTTGATGATTTCCACCATATGGGAGAAATACCTATTCCCTGTCTTAAGAGGTAAAACGTGGTCTATTGCTGGATGATTTTCCAACAGGGGAGCCACCCAGGGTCTTGCCAGAACCGCTATGGTGCTCCCGGGGAAATTC
>JASFIT010000097.1:0-12253 GCA_050122535.1 Desulfobacteraceae bacterium
TTTACAAACATTTGATCGTGCGGCATTCAGAAGGAGGTTTAGGAAATAAGATGGCACAGTTGGAATTTAGGGACCAAGAGATAATAGTAGACCCGACAAAGTGGGATAATGCCCCACTGATAAAATGTGAGGATGAAGAGTGCGAAGGAGTTTCTTTTAGGCATGAAATACAAATGAATAATTGGAGATGCCCTTACTGCGGAAAGTCCATATCAAAAACTCAGTGACCCCTTCATTAGAATTTACCCCATTATGTCCCCCCTCAAAGTTTACCTACCTGGCTCCTTGTTGCTTCCAGGCTAGCTGGTCTCACAGGATGAAGGATGAAGTCCAAGAGGAAAGGAAATGAAGAACTACAAAATAGAGCTAGAAAAACCCAGAGCGTGTCCATTCTGCGAGAGTGAAGATTTGTTTATCGGATCAAGTGGACGGCTCGGACATTCGATTTATTGCAGAAACTGCGGCGGAAGCGGTCCATATGCTGAAACCAAAAGCGGTGCGATTAGAAAATGGAATGGCCCCGTTTACTTTCCAAGACGTTCTTACTTTGCACTATCTGATTCTGTCTTGTAGGGTTGAGGAGGAAGTTTAGAAAGTAAATCTATATTCAGTAGTCAAAGAACACTCCATAAACCCACCTTCCCGTCACACTTTTCGTTGAGTCACGCCTGAATCATTCATACTTGCTTTCACAAAAGAGAGATTTTTAGTCCTTCGCCTTAGAGATCTAGTAAAAAAGTACTAATTTTCCTTTCGGGGTATTAGCTAAAAATCCCACTTTCTACCGATTGTTTTTCCAATGAAAAAGGGTAAAATCTACTAAGATTATACACAAATTTGCTTTGACATTTAAATGACTTGCGAAGAGACACACAATTACGTGTAGGAGGTGTAAATTTTGGCTACTTCATCTAAGGGGTGCAAATCTCCCAGAACCACAGCCAAATGGCCGATTACTATAATTACCAATGACAGCATCATAGCAGGGGAATCAAGGAATATCACCGCAAATGGCATATTCACCCACTGTAAGGAACAATTACAGGAGAATGAAACGTATCGGATGATCATTGGACTTCCCAAAAAGCGTTATTTGTCAGTTAAGGGGAAGTTGATATGGTCTAATCTGAATGGGATTGATCCCAATGGCACCTTTTCTGATATGGGCTTTTCTTTCATGAAACTCTATGGAGAAGACCGCCATCTTCTTAACAGTGCCATTTCAGCTCAGCTTGCATAAAGGTTAAAGTTTAAGAAAGGGGAATGCGTATGAGCAAACTCTGTATCATGAGCAAAGGAAATGAACCTCGGTTTTTTGAATTGAATGATGAAATCACTTTTATCGGCCGGTCTGAAGTTAATGACATTCGAATCATGGACAATTATGTTTCGCGTGAACATTTAATGCTGCGAAAATTAGGTGATAGAATTTTAGCTCGGGATCTTGGAACCAAAAACGGCACCTTTGTTAATGGCAATCCGCTACGGCCTGGTGCTGAGGTTGAAGTAAAGGAAGGGGTCTCCATCGTTATTGGTATGAGCGTGATCTGCCTGGGGGAAAAGGGTTCAGATAAGGTGTTAGCTCTAATCGGTTCTATGAACCCCTGCAATGAGCATGGCGACACGGATAGACTTGTTTCAGAAAAATCAGAATTGCGGCCTGTGGACCATAAGCCAAGCAATTTAGGATCAAATCGGACGCTTGGCACTTCGCATTCGGCCAATATTGAAGTTTCAAAGAGCAGTTGACTCTTTTAAAAACATCAATCGGGAGGAACACAGATGTTTTCCTTTAATCGTAAGAAAAGCATGGACAGGAGATCAGGTAAAGACCGCAGAAAGTAAAATTCTGCACCTAAGAGCGGGGTTGGGCGAAGAGGTGGTAAGGATAGACGAATGACTTTATATGACCGATTGCCCGAAAACCAGAGAAATACCGCAGAAATTATTATAAAGCATTTGGAGAGGCAAGTTCGCTAAAGACAGAGGAGGGTTGGTATGATGAAACGTAATCAGTGTGTGATGTCATTGTTGATTTTCTTGTTGGTATTTTCCACATCACCCATAGCATTCGGAGAAACTGATGTTTTACGGCTGGATCCTGGAGAAGATATGGATACATTTATAATGAATGTTCCTGCCGGGCCTTTTGGTGATTCCTTAGCTATGTTTGCAGGGACGAATAATATAAATGCTTCATACTCGATATATACGTTCAGTCTAGTAAAATTTGATCTTCCAATATCGCTCAATGCAGAAGATATCGACAGTGCTCAACTCGAGTTATATGCATATTTTGCATCATACCCTCCGGGTACCACAGGAACTACAGTCAATGTGCACAGAGTGTTGCAGCCATGGGACGAGAGTTCTGTATGGGGTGACTTTCCATCACTAGCGAATTATCCAACGTCACAAGAATTTTTTGATTACAATGTGGAGTCATCGTTTTTCGCAACCGGATCGGGCTGGATATCCTTTGATGTGACAAATTTAGTTAAGGATTGGATCTCAAATCCTTGGTCCAACTATGGCGTGCTACTAGAGATACCGCCTTCAGAGGTTCCTCCTCGTGGCGGTAAATCCGTTGGTATGTATACCCTAGACTGGGTTAATAATTCTGGTGAAGATGACTACCTTCACAAACTTGTCATCAACTATTCTGAAACCGTGCCAGCCACTATAGATTTCCATCCAGATACACTGAATCTGAAAAGTAAAGGTAAGTGGGTGACCTGTTATATCGAATTGGCTGAAGGTAATGACTTAGACGATATCGACAAAATTATGATTGGGAGTATTGCTATGAACGGAGAACATGCGACCGAAACAGAGATATCAGCCGAACCCCACCCCAGAGAGGTGGGGGATTATGATAGTGATGGCATCCCAGATCTTATGGTCAAATTTGATAGAGAACCGATTCAAAAGGCTGCTTCTGCAGGTGTAGCGGAGATCACAGTTTATTATGACTATGAGACATATGAGGGCACCTTTAAGGTCAGTGGCACCTTTAAGGTTAGCGAAACAGTTCTTACCGTAGATAAAGGCCAAAAACATTAAAGTGAGGATCATGGATCAGTAGCTTACCAATTTCCTGGTTTTTCAATGGCAGGGTCATCTACGGCCCTGCTTTTTTATTGCCATTTCCCCATATCGGCATTTAAAAGAGCAAAACCTGCCCAGATCCGGGAAAAGGCGTTGACAATGAAATGATAGGATATAGCTTTCCTGTAGGAATTTTCTAAGAAAACGCTCACGCGCACGCAAGTTGGGTCTTTTGAAAAGAATTAGGAAATGCGAAATGGTAGATAGAATTCTCCACTATTTTGGGAAAATCCTTGCCGCTCTCACTGGCCTCCTGGTGGGCATAGTCGTCCTTATTGCCTTCTCTCCCGCCTGGGCAGGTATTGGTTTGCTCGGCTTGCAAATATTACTCTGGTTGAATACAGGGGCATGGTCTTCATTTCGTCTAACAGATGGTATCGACCTTATAGCCGCTGATCTGGGTTTCGTGAATGAGCTAAAGGATTTGTCTGGACTTGGAGAATCTTTGTGGAATTTAGTGAATTTGATGCCCATGTCAGCATTCCTGATAATCGCAGGTTTGCTTTTGAGCGGAGCTGTTGCTTCCATCTACGATGGCCTACGAGACAGGCTCAAGGAAGGCAAGGAAGAACCGTCTGAAAGCGATTTTGTGCCTATTCATGTTCCATCTGCTGCAACTAGCCAACTCATTCTCCACCCAATTCAAGGCGAAGATTGGATCCGTCCTCCTCGCATTAATGACCCATCCTCCAATCCCTTAGTTGAAAATCAGGAATCTCGAACCTGAATACCAGATCTCCCCCGATTGACCCTTAATCAACTGGTCGGGGGTTCGATCCCTTGCAAGCCCACCATAGAACGCAAGGGCCTAACTCGGCTGGGTTAGACCTTTTTTTATTTACATCCAAAGGAATTTGTCTGTATCCTCAAATCGGTGGTTAAAACCCTTTTCCTGCTATCCATTCGCCGAGTGGATCCCATGAAATGAATGAAGAGATCTCCCATCTAGCATGAAGATATGGGGTTTTCCGTTCTAAAAGAGACGCTTTTGAAGCAAGAAAGGAGCAGGTCATGAATCGTTATCTGCGCATTGCTTTTGTTGGGGGCGTGAGTTTGGTTTTCACTATGTCGTACCTTTCATCATTTGCAATGGCCTCTGATGCCGAGTACAACCGGGCTTCTCTTCGAGGTGTGGAAGCAGTATACGTTAAAGTGGAAGGGTTAACCCCTGAAATCGAAAAGGACGGCCTAAAGGAAAGCCTGATAAGAAGAGAAGTGGAGTCAAAACTCCGAACAGCTGGAATAAAAATCCTGCCAAAGGATAAATGGTTTGATGTGATGGGGAGTCCCCATCTTTATCTGAATATCAATTGCCTAAAATTGAAAGAAACAAGGGAATACATCTATTCTATTCGTATAGCCTTTAGACAAAACGTCTATCCGGAGAGAGAACCCGTCTTGATACTCGGCGCCACGACCTGGTCAGCCGGAGGGATCATCGGGATAACGTATAGATTTGACAAGATCCGTATTTCAGTAAAAGGCAGAGTGGACGAATTTATCAAGGCCTATTTATCCGTAAATCCGAAAAGATAAGAAGATAAAGGAGCTTCAATACAACCTTGAAGTTTATTTTTGGCGTTCCATTCATCCTTTTTTACTTGGCACTTTGTGTATATTTCCTATACCTTATGGCGAAGGCGATCCAGATAATAGCCAAATGGATTCAAAAGCTCTTTACCTGGCCTGGAAAGAAATGGGGTTTCTCGTAGGATCTGTTTCCTTAGAAGTATTCACTCTCATATCACCTAAAAGGACCGCTCTAAAATGAAAAAAAGAGATGTCCTGTCAAAAGTTTCCTTATTTTCCGAGATGAAAGAGTCGGACTTGGATATGATTGCCCGGTTGGCCCAAAAAGAAGTGTTTCAAGCCGGAGAAACAATCTTCAGAGAGGGTGATCGAGACGGGCGGCTTTTCGTGATTGTGAGCGGGGAGGTGGAGGTGATAAAGGGTCTGGGCGAGAAAAACGAGAGACACGTGCGTAACCTTGGCCCTCTGAGCTACTTTGGGGAGATGGCCCTTATTGATGATTTAGTTCGATCAGCCAGCATAGTCGCGAAAAAACAGACAGAAGTCCTGATCTTAGAACAGTGGAACCTTCGCCAAGAGATTGAGAGATATCCTGCCATGGCGTTCGAACTGATGCGGATGTTGAGTCAGCGCATACGAGCTATCGAAAAGACCATCGTAGAAGCAATCGGTGGCCTTCTGCCCATTTGCGCCCATTGCAAAAAGATACGTGAGGATGATGACTCATGGGTATCAATAGAGAAATACATTTCAGATCATTCGGAAGCCGAGTTCAGTCACGGCCTTTGCCCAGATTGTGTGAAAGAATTGTATCCCCAATACGCAGAAAGGTTGTCTGAAGAAAAGGAAGGAGGGACTTAGCTAGAAGATTAGTGCTGCGGAATCAATGTTGATGAGGGGAAAGTGTGGAGAGAATTCTTGGTATTCAGATTAGATGACATAGCTGAAATAGCGGAAAGACTGGCAGCCTGCGGATCAGGACTGCAGAGGAATTTGATTCTCATCGCGGGCCTTCCAGGAACGGGCAAAACGACCATTGCAAAGGAGTTTGTTAAGCAAATGTAAGCGGTCTCCTTCGACATTGACGATGTGAAGAGGCGCGTCGTACCTAAAGACGCGGTGACAGAGGAGATAGATCCTCCCGAATACCGTTACAAGTACTATGCGGAGACCATCCGTAAACTTCCAGAGCTTTTCGCCGAAAGCCAAAACAACACTGTGATTATTGACGAGACATTTCACTTGAAAGACTTTCGGGAAATGTGGGAAGAGGCTGCAAGGGAGTTGAATATCAGAGTTCTTTGGATAGAAGTCGTGTGCGAAGAAGAAGCGGTAAAGGAGAGGCTCTGCGTTGGGAAAGATCGGGAATGCCACATTTTGGGAAACAAGGCCTATCCCATGTACTGTCTTTTTAAGGATGCGTTTGATCCCATGAGTGAACCACGCGAAGTCGTGGACACGTGCAAAGACATAGTCCCCCAGATCCAAAGAATTATTGATAAACTCTCTTCAAGATAGGGCTGACTGGTAAGAAGAGCCAAAGGGGAGATGGGCCAAGGAAAAAAGGTTGATGTTTTAACGAAGAAGTGAAATCATAATATTTTTGTATTCCGACCGCACCACCCCAATACGATAGGCAAGATTTTGGCTACCGAGACCGAAAGACGTAAAGAGCCTCGAATCGAAGTTACATGGCCCGTCGCTGTATTCGCTGAACACGGTACCATAGAGGGAGAAACGAGAAACATATCTATCGGTGGTTTGGCCATATCCTGCGATGAACCGTTACGCCTGAATGAATCCTACCGCATTTCCATTTCACCCCCCAACCACTCGGCCGTGGGGATTAGCGGCAAGGTGATCTGGTCGGATCTCTATGGTATAGAGGATGACGATACCACCGTTGGTATGGGTGTCTGTTTTGTAGAAATTTCCGATGAAGACCGCAATTACCTTGAAGAAGTAGTCACCGCCCACCTCAAAGGAGAATGAGTCAGGCCAGAAAAGGATAGAATACATCGTAAGCGACCAAGTCCTCCTCAATATCACGCGGTTGATGCAGGACGCCTTTTGGAATCCTGATGAAGGTTCCCTCAACCATCGGCACATCTCCCACCTCCTCAATCCACATTTTTCCCTTTCCTTTTAGAACATAAACAATGTCGTCAGAGTTGTCATGTGTGTGTTTTTCCACCTGTGTGCCAGCAGGCAGATGAACCAAAAGGCAAGTTAAATCAACCTTTTCATCCCGGTTTGAAAGCAAATAGGCCACCTTTGCATCGGCCAATTGAGGATGGGGCTCCCAGTTGATCTCGTTTGGTTTTAATACTTTGCTCTTTGGCATAGATCCATCTCCTCCAAAACCATGTTGATGTGCTGCGGGCTTTTTCCTTGTGTGAAGGCCTATTGAGGCTTGCCTAAATAAGGGTCTTCCTCATAAACCCAATGGATATTAACTGGATTTGTAACCTAGCCAAGAAGGTCCTGCAAGGCTCTCTTGATTTTCGGAAACTTGAACTGAAAGCCCGTGTCCAACAATCTTTTTGGAAACACTTTTTGTCCCTCCAAGAGGACCGATCCAAACTCGCCCATAATCATTCGGATCATGAAGCCGGGGACGGCTGGCAGGAAGGTGGGCTTTCCCAAGGCTTCACCAAGGGCCTTGGTCAACTCCATATTTCGAACGGGATTGGGTGCTGTGCAATTTATTGGGCCTGAAATGTTTTTTTGTGCTACGAGGTGTAGATAGATGCTGGCAAGGTCCTCCTCATGAATCCATGAAAACCACTGCTCTCCATGTCCCAGAGGGCTCCCCAGATACATGCTGAATAGGGGGACCATCTGCCTCAAGGCACCACCGTTCTTGCCAAGAATTATTCCGAAACGCAAGAGCGCCACCTTCGCCCCAAACGCTTCGGCTTTGAGTGCCGCAGATTCCCATTCTTGGGCAAGGGAAGCGAGAAAATTGTCACCTGCCGCACTCTCTTCGACCAGTTCCTCATCCTCGTGAAAACCATAGTATCCGATCGCCGAAGTGCTGAGAAGTAAGGTCTCTTTCCCTTTCCGACCAGCAAGGGATTCCACCAAATTTTGGGTTGTATGGATCCGACTATCCCTGATCATCTCCTTAGCAGTGTCGCTCCAGCGTCTGAAAATAGATGCCCCCGCCAGGTTAATGATAACTTCATGCTCTGCCACACTTTCCTGCCAAGCCCCCTGCTCGGTGGGATCGCCCTCAAGGTATGAGGCCCCCTTAGGCAAAAGCGGGTCTTCAGGGAGGGATCGGGTCAAAATGGTTATCTCATGCCCTTTTTGAGTCAACCTCTTTGTCAAGGTCGTTCCAACGAAACCGGTTCCACCTGTCATAAAGATCTTCATGGCATTTACCTCGCTATTCGTTTGCCTGTTCGCCCGTGGTAAAAAGCGAACGGGCCAACGGGTGAACAAAATGTAATGTACACTTATTTCATGCAACACGCATCTAGAAAACTCACCAGGTCTGTGTCACCACGGATTCCAAGACGCGTGAGAGCAAAATCGTAACGAACAGGATCCTCTGGAGCGATTGCTCTGAAAGCACGGGTGATATCAACAGCCGTGTGGAGGTCTGCCTGCCTCCGCTTTGTCAAATTAAGGAGACGACATATCCTATGCATGTGGGTATCCAGGGGGACGATCAATTTGGATGCGGGAACGGAGCTCCAAACTCCCGGGTCCACCTCGTCCCTTCTGACCATCCATCTCAGAAATAAGTTCAACCTCTTACAAGCACTTCCCTTACTTGGGGAAGGCAGTAGACTGAACTTGCCCTTTTTTGAGGGGCAGGTGTTAAATTTCCCCACAAAAGCTGAAAGGGCCGGAAGGATTGTGTCATCATTATCATTGAGGCAAGCCGTAAAACAGGCATGGAGGGATCCGTGCTGTTCGATCACGCACTTTGCCCTCCACAACAGAGCGGCAAGTTCTTGGCCAGTCGTGAATCGATGCTTGAAATTAGCAAAGGTGGAGAGGAGAGACTCGGGGGATGAATGCAGGAGAAAAGCAGAGGGCGATGGATCCATTCTTTCAAGCACGGATGATACGCTTTTCAGGATCTGGGTCACCCTTCCGTAGGCAAGGGATGAGGCGATGAGTCCCACCACCTCTTTGTCTTGTGGGACTTGGTAGTCGTATAAGAATTCCAAGGGATCTGGATGGACCAGTTCGCGACGATGGTAGCGAGAAAAGAGTTCCTCAAGTCCTTCTCTGCTGATCATGAGGTGCGGAGAGGTCTGCATCAGTCGATTCAAAGACAAGCATCTCCATTAAAACGTATCGGTTTTACCCTGGATAATGTCCAATGCCTCCTCAGCCAAATCCATAACGCGGCAGTTGACAAGCCCTTGATCCGTGTACATCTGGATTTGGTTTTCGTCATTCTTGAGTCTGCGAATTTGTGGGACTGCATCATCCACTGTTAGAAGCCCCATAACCCATGCCGCTAGCCCCCTAACAGTGGCATCCGTAGATTCGAGGTAAGGGAAGAGATGTTGAACTCCATCTTGCAGGATATGGGGACTCACTTGAGCTAGCCTCCCAATTCCCCAAATAAGACCTCGCTGCAAAACTTCATGCTCAAGATAATTTCCGTCCTCCCTGGTATAGGAAATCAAGATATGGGCATATTCTTTTGCCAGCCCATGATGACAGGCCATAATCTCACCCATGGCCTCGGGTGATCCCCAGCCGATACCCCCTGATTCATCGTTCAGGTTCCACATGAGCCGACGCATGATGACTCTGGCCGATTCCATATCTTCATCTGCCATTTTTGCGACGACCATCCCCATTGCCTTGACTGCTGACCATCTTACATCCTGATCCCTGTTGTAGAGAAGAGAAAAAAGTGGATTAATGACCTGGCGCCCAGGCAGCCGGCTAATCTCATTCAAGGCGCTAGCAAGATCAGGGGATTTCAAAAGCGCGTATATTCTTTGTTTAGTTGCCCTGCCGGACAGAGATTTCGCACTCACGACTTTTTCCCAATCAGGGAACTTCTTCCCAGGTGATGCACGCAGCCGGACAAATACTGATCACCTCCTGGATCTCCTCTTCAGGGTACTCCGAGAGATCTACGACTTCTAATTGACCCGTCTCCTCATTCCTCTTGAAGATGTGGGGACAGAGTTCCAGGCATGACTCACAGTCGGTACATTCTCCCAAATCAATGGCTGGAACCTTTTTCATGGGAACTCTATTCTCTCGTGCCTGTAGAAAACGAAACCATCAGCAGATGCTTACCACGCCCGTTTTCCAGGACATCAAAAGGGTTCAAAACAAACATCATAACTCAGTGTTGGTAAGCATATGAGATGGTTTCAAGATCGATCCAATGGTCTGATCTTTACGAGCATATGCCAGAATGCCCCACCTCTTGAGGAGGGGATGAATGGCATCCTTATAATTCCCCTCCCTTGATGGGAGGGGACAAAGGGGCGGGTGAGATCTCTGGACTTTTCACCCCCACCCCGCCCGCCTCGCCTGAGCGGCTCGCAATGGCGGGCAGGCTCAATCCTCCCCCATCAAGGGGGAGGAGGTTGTCTAGGCAAGTTTCCGATGGCCCGAGTTTCAACGCCGGGAGCTTCACTTAGCAGGTAATGCCTTGGAGATTTTTTTACCAAGCTCGTAGCACGCCTCGATGCCCTTTGCATCCGGAATGTACTGTATCTTCAAAGGGGTATCGATCACAGCGAATTTCATGGCTTCCAGTTCTTGCTGGATGAGCTTTGGGGCTTCACCACTCCAGCCAAAGGAGCCGAAAGCGGCGCCTATTTTGTTTTTGGGCTTCAATCCTTTCAGATAGGTCAAGAAGTCAGCGATCGTGGGAAAGAGTCCATTATTCAGGGTAGGAGAACCGACGATGATCGCCCCGGCATCAAGGGCCTCCGTGATAATATCGCTTCGATGCCAACGGCGCAGGTGCATGGGCATGGCTTTCACCCCTTCTTGGTTGAGGGCATCGACTAAGGCTTCGGCCATCATTTCGGTGCTGTGCCACATGGTGTCGTATACGACCAGTGCCTTCCTTTTGGGTTTCTGTTGGCACCATTCCACATAGGCATTTACGATCTTCAAGGGGTCTTTACGCCAGATAATCCCATGGTCGGGGCAGATTATCTTGAGATCCAAAGAGAGGTTCTGAACCTTTTCAAACACCTTGAGGATGAGGTCAGTGTAAAGGAGCAGGATATTGGCAAAGTATTTCTTGGCATGAATCATGATCTCATCGCCCACCTCATCATCAAATCTCTCCATGCTCGCGTAGTGCTGTCCAAAGCCGTCGCTGGCAAATAGGATTTTGTCTTCTTTGGCGTAGGTAAACATACTATCCGGCCAATGGACCATCCTCGTCTCCATAAAGGTGAGAGTTCTCTCGCCTAGACTCAATTCCCCGCCCTCTTCCACCGTTTGGTAATTATATTTTGCGCTAAAATGCCGGGGGAGATTCTTGCGGCCCATCTTAGAGCAGTAGATGGGTTTATCTTCCCCGATCCTGTGCATAACCCTTGCAAGCCCCCCAGAGTGGTCCATCTCCGTGTGGTTGCTGATCACGTAATCAATCTTTTTAGGATCTACGATTTGACTGATGTTATCGAGCAGTTCGTCTGCAAACTCCTTTTTGACCGCATCTACTAGGGTAATTTTCTCATCCATAATGAGAAAGGCATTGTAGGTCGTCCCCTCTTTGGTCGAATAGCCATGGAAGTCCCTGATGTTCCAGTCAATAGCGCCAACCCAGTAAATGCCTTTTGCAACCTCTACCGGTTTCATGGCAGTTCTCCTTTCACACTTCTTATTTGGTATCATTCTTAAGTGTTGGCATGAATATAACCTCTCTACCACCTCTGTCCTGTTCAGGGTGAGGCCATGAGCCTTTTCTCACTTATCCACATAGGGAGAAAAGAGGCATGGTCTCAAAAAGGAAGTCGGACGCAAAGACAGACCATGCCAACACTTCTGAACGTTACTCAAATATTGATGGAGGAGAGCCCCTTTGGCTTAGTCCTCCTTTTCAAACTGGTCTTTGCTCGCCCCGCAGATGGGACAGGTCCAGTCATCGGGAAGATCGTCAAAAGAGGTCCCAGCCTCTATACCACTGTCAGGGTCTCCATTGGCAGGATCATAGATGTAACCACAAATCGTGCAAACATATTTATCCATCCTTCATTCCTCCTTCTCTAATTGGTTCAAACAGATTCGTCGCCCTCACATTGACTTTAGCACCATATACACCTATATTGAACAAACTCAAACCTCTGAGTTTATAATCAGGAACAGCGACCCACAATCGGTCTTCCCGCCAAACGAAAACAGATTTAAACGGAAAGAATCCCAAAGCAGGATCCCATGAAGATCGTTCTCGTATTCCCTCCCTTTTATCTGGAGTCCATGTATAATTTGGCGCCTCTGGGGTTGATTAACCTGGCGACAGCACTAAAGAACTCCCCTCACCAGGTGGTCCTCATGGACTTTGTCCTGGCGATTCGCCAAGGGACTCAGAAAATGGGGAAGAATATTTATGGCGATTGCGCTGAAAGGATATTAGATGAAGCCCCCGATTTGGTGGGCTTTTCCG
>JASFIT010000098.1:0-12088 GCA_050122535.1 Desulfobacteraceae bacterium
CCTTTTTTGGAGAAGAAAAACCGATCAGTCCCCCGCCTCGTCACATTGCAGCAGCGGATACGCGCTTTGGGCTCGGCAACAGCCGCCCTGAGCACATCCAGCTCGTCAAGCTAGGTTGGGGAGAAGACATTCTCATCTAGGCCGCAAGAGACGCGCTTCCTGCCAATATGAGCAATGATTGAAAAATTTGAATCCATCGTCGCCGCGCTGACTCAGCCCAAAACAGGGAAAGAGACCTTCTCCGTTCTCGATCCTGGACAAATATTTAACAAAGACCCAAAAGACGACGCTGCTGTTGCCCAGGCCTTGAACGCGGCCTTCCTCCTTAGCCTATCAGGAACGACGCATCCCTCATCAGAGAGCGCAGAACGCTATCTTGTCCATTTGGCCGACTCAGACCGCTGGGCAGAAGTGGCCCAGTTTTACCTTGCCGGATTAACCCTGGTTCATCAGGAAATCGAAGATATCTGCCAGCAAGATGCACAATTTGCTGCCCGTTTAAAACGTCTCTCGGAATGGCTATCAGATCAAGAAAACACAAAAGATGCCAGAGCTACTTCCGAAGAAATCTGGTCCGTCTTTTTCCCGGAAGCAAACGGGATCCTGTCAAATATACAAGGATGCAAAGAGGCCCTACGCGCAAAGCGCACCATCACGATTACTGAACTGAACAAGACCCCGATCACTGATCCAGCCGGACAAATACTCTTCACATCCAATGCGCTGCTCACCGTCTGTCCCCCATCCAGATCGATAGACGAACTGCCATACTCCCGCGCACTTAAACAAAAGCTCAGGGAGATCTCTCGAGAACCCCAGCTCTTCTTTTATGACCACCCTATACAGCTTGGTGTGGAGCTGGAAAAAAACGAGATCCTTTATGGGCTCCGAGGCCTAGAAGCGGCCTTTGAGTATGAACGTAGCCGTGGCAATATCTCACGGGATACAAAAGCTGTTTGCGTGTTGTCCGTCTCCTCCACCCACCGGGGCCTTCAGCAGATAGCAAAAGGGTATCTCGAGGAAGAATTTGACCATTCGGACAGGCTAAATAACATGGACGTTTACGTATTCACTGAAGCAGACACCCAGCGTCTCATGGATGAAATTCTCTTGCCAGCGGCTGTGCACTACCTTGATGTGAAAGATATGAAAGAACTTTTTGGCGTTTTCGGTGTGGATGGAGATTATGGCAGGCACTACAGCTTTCTTAGGGCCATTGCCCCCTTCTGGAACACCTTCATCCAGCCGGAAATAATGGCCACGTTTAAGATCGACTTGGATCAGGTCTTTCCGCAAAAGGAGCTCGTTGAGCAGACGGGGGCTTCCGCTTTTGAACATTTCAGTACGCCCCTATGGGGAGCACGTGGTCTGGATACGAGGGGAAAACCCGTGGAACTGGGCATGATAGCCGGCGCTCTTGTGAACCAGAAGGACATTGGCAAGTCCCTATTTACCCCAGATGTCCCCTTTCCAAAACGGTCCCCATATCCGGATGAACACATTTTCTTCAGCACACTGCCCCAAGCCCTATCCACAGAAGCGGAAATGATGGCACGCTACGATACCAACAAACTGGACGGAAAAAGATCGTGCATCCAACGAATCCATGTCACTGGTGGAACAACCGGCATGCTTGTTGATAGCCTCTGTCGTTATCGTCCATTTACCCCATCATTCATCGGGCGTGCAGAAGATCAGGCATATATTCTCTCCGTCCTGCTCAATCCGGGGACAAAGCTTGCATATGTCCACAAAGACGGGCTTTTTATGCGGCATGACAAGGAAGCATTTGCTCAGGAAGCCATAGAATCCGCATTTGTGGGCAAGCTTGTGGGCGACTATGTTCGCATCCTTTACTTTTCCGCCTACGCCAAGACGCTTGCTGAAGATGTGGGAAGACTCAAAGAGATTATTGATCCGTTCACAGGCTGTTTTGTATCCAAGATTCCAGTAACTGTTGTGTACCTGCGATTTGCCTTCAAGGTAGCATCATTCTTTGACCAGGACAAAAAAGAGCAAGGAGTTGAATTCGTGCAAACAGGCGCAAAGCGCATTATGAGCGCTCTTAAGTTCGCGGACGGTAACCATAGCCACCTGAGGCAGCAATATGAAAAAGAACGTCTTGGTTGGGACCTTTATTATGACACCCTCGAAGCCGTCAAAAAGGGTTCAAAAAATGGAGACGACTTTGCATTGGATTTACTTGTTAAAGCCAAGCGCATCGTCAGACAATGCGTTATCCGCTTTGCATCGGCATAGAAGGGGGTACGCTATATTTAAGACTCAAGAATACGGTATAGTGTCATTGCGAGGAGGCCCCGACTTTGTCGGGTACGACGAAGCAATCTCGAAGTCAAGGGTGGGATTGCTTCGCTGGCGCTCGCAATGACAAGCGTTGCCATGTAATGATATTTAAATCATTCACTATGGTTTCGAAATACCCATATCTGCTCACCCCATCTTCTTCAGCCGCTCTTCAGCCTCCTTCTTGTGCTCGTCATCGTCCGCATCTCTTATGGGAAGCTCCAAGACCCTGCTGTAAGCCGCCACAGCCAGGTCCTTTTTCCCCATCTTTTCATAGGTGATCGCCAATTCCAGATGATGATTAATGTGAGTAGGATTCAGTTGGATCGCCTTCTTGAAACAATCCACAGCGTTCTCCATGGAGGCCTCTTTGGGCACACCTCCCAGGAACATGTTGGCAAAGTTCTTCTCGATCCAGCTCAAACTGGACAGCCTCCGGTGCCAACGGCCCAACACGTGCCACGCAACATCATCCTCCGCATCAATGGCCAGGGTCTTATCTACCTCACTTTTCACCTCCTTTGACAACTTGACCCGTTCTTTGGCGCTTGCATCAAGAGCGACCCTCCCGATGGCAATACTGAGGAAGAGGTGCCCCTTGGACCCGTTAGGATTAATCGCCACGGCTTTTTGCGCACATTCGTAGCCCTTCTCATAGCTGGACCTACGTTCTTTTGCATCAGACAGTTTCTCTCCCACATCTACATAAGCCCTGGCCGACTTCCACGCGGCTTCATAGTTTTTTGGCTCGGTTTCCAGCGCTTTGCTATAATACTCCAGGGCAGTTTTGTTGTTGAATTTCTTGTAAGCGGCATCTCCTTCTGCGATCAAGGTCCTTACAGAACCGCCCTTTGCTCCGTAAAGAGATCCACTGAGCAACAGAAAAAATACCATCATAAGCACTGCGATAACCCGTTTCATCATGACCTCCATCATAATAAGAATCTGAGACATCCGAGAAATTATGGTAGTGTCATTGCGAGCGTAGCGAAGCAATCTCGTTCTTATTGAGATTTCGATGAGATTGCCTCGTCGCTCCGCTCCTCGCAATGACGGAAGACAAAATCTGTAAAAAGTCACACCTGATCAGAGCTTGTCTAGCATGGGGAGTATATTTTAGAAGTGTAGAGAGTATCAAGAAGTAATTAATGACCTGCGCTAACCCAGCCAGGACGAACTTGACTCAGAGTTTTGATTTCGCCTATTCTGGGAAACGAATAAGAGTGAGGCTGAGCCAACTTAAGCAACTGCCAAAATGGTCCCAAGCAGGGGGAAAATATGATGAAAAAGTCCAGGCTTTTGCGTCTCAAGAACGCCATGCTTTTGGCTAATGCCATTTCTAACATAATAGGCGTCTCTGTGGTCATTTTTCTTGGTCGGATTGCTCCTTCAGCTCCGCCAGAAATACTACAATTGACCAATCGCATCAACCTGGTCTTTATTCCCTGTGCTTTTATACTCCCTATTGTTTTGACCATACGTTACGAACATCTCATCAGGCATTACCTGGACTTGGTCTACCTTGGTGAGCCAATCCCAGAGCATTTTAAGGTCAGGGTGCATCAAAGACTGCTCAACGAGCCTTTTTTCCTGATCGCCCTGGACCTGGCCATATGGATCACCGCCGCAGTGCTTTATCCTCTTATTTACTGGGTGTCCGGCGCCAGTCACGCCGTGATCATTAGCAGTTTCTTCTTGAGTCTATATACCGGTCTTATTACCGTAACTGTCGCCTTTTTCGTATTTGAATTTGTTCTTCAGAAGCGGGTGGTGCCCACCTTCTTTCCCAATGGGGGTTTATACATGACCCCCAAGACCATCCGAATACGCATACGAACAAGAATCATCGCCTTACTCTTTGCCTGCAATCTCGTTCCCTTTCTTGCCATTTTAAATGCACTGGCAGAAACGCTCTTCACCAATTTTGGCCCTGCCAGGATCTTGGAAGGATTACGTTCAACGATGTTCGCAAATTCCCTGATATTCATGGGCGTGGGCATCTGGGTGGCATTCCTGGTCAGCAGCAACTTGACTAGACCTTTGCAGGAAATCATCCGAGTGCTGAGGGGGGTCCGATATGGTGACTTTGATAAGAAAGTGCGGGTAACCACCAATGATGAGATTGGTTATACGGGGGACGTGATCAACGAGATGAACGACGGACTTAAGGAGCGCGATTTCATCAAGGAAACATTCGGTAAATACGTGGCCCAAGAGGTTCGGGATGAGGTCCTATCCGGCCGTATTCCTCTGGACGGCGAGATGAAAGAAGTGACGATCCTCTTTGCCGACCTGCGCGACTTTACCCCCATGACCGAATCCCACGACCCGAAATTTGTGGTAAAGATCATGAATAGCTACTTCAGAGAGATGGCCGATGCCATCCAGCAAGAGGGCGGCTTGGTCCTCCAATTTCTTGGTGACGAGATCTATGCCGTGTTTGGAGCACCCATCTCCCGAACCGACCACCCTGAACGGGCATTTAAGGCAGGACTTGCCATGAACCAAAGACTTGTAGAACTCAATGAAGGCTTTTCAAAACAGGGATGGCCAGCCCTTCGACACGGTATCGGCATCCATACGGGTGAGGCCATAGCCGCCAATATCGGAAGCCCCGACCGACTCTCTTACCTTCTGGTGGGAGACACGGTCAATCTGGCCTCTCGGCTTCAGGGATTAACCAAGGAATTGGGAAGGGAAATCATTATCAGTCAGGCGACACGGTCGCGTTTGAAAGAGAATGTCCCATTAAAAGCGTTGCCGGCAACAAGAGTCAAAGGAAAGAGCCAGCTCGTGGAAATCTATGCTCTCGCCTGATGCAAATAAAATGTAAACTGGCCCCTGTAGAGGGGGCAAAAAAGAGTGAAGTTCATCACCCTATTGACTCTTACTATGTTTTTATTATCTACTTTACCAAGCTCTTTATGCTCGTAACATGATCTTAGAGGACCGGCGCCGTCAGTGCACTTACCAGCAGAAACCGGTGAGGAGGAAGTTTATGGAAACAAAAGGGAGAACATCCAAGGTGGCTCAATTCTTAATCGTTGCGGCGAGTTTTGTCATTGTGGTTGCGGGTATGCGTGCGGCCAGTTCAATTTTAGTGCCTTTCCTCCTGTCTATATTTATCGCCATAATCTGCGCCCCACCCCTCTTTTGGATGTTGCGGAAGGGCGTTCCCAACGCACTGGCGGTTTTGTCCATCCTTGTAGGAATAATAGTGATAGTTTTGCTCCTCGCGGCTTTTGTTGGGACTTCGGTAAATGACTTCTCGAAAGCGTTGCCCGTTTATGAAAAGCGGCTGGCAGATATGACGGCCGCAGTGATATCCTGGCTAAAACATTTAGGATTGGAAATTTCCGGCCCGGTGGTGACTGACTATTTGGACCCGGGCAAAGCCATGAAGATGGCTGCCAACACGCTGGCAGGATTGAGCGGGTTGCTCACAAATGTCTTCATGATTCTACTCACGGTCATTTTCATTATGCTTGAAGCTTCCGGTTTTCCCCAGAAACTACAAAAGGCACTGGGTGAGCCGGAGGAATCATTGGGCCGCTTTAAAGAATTCACCGAGAGTGTTAACCGGTATTTGGCTTTAAAAACCCTGTTCAGCCTGGCGACGGGAGTCGCCATATGGATATGGCTCGCCATCATTGGTGTGGATTTCGCAATGTTATGGGGTTTGGTGGCCTTTTTGCTCAACTACGTGCCCAATATAGGTTCCATCATCGCTGCTATCCCAGCGATCCTTCTGGCCCTCGTCCAGCTCGGAGTGGTCCCTGCCCTTTTGACTTGCCTGGGATATGTAGTCGTAAATGTGGTATTCGGCAGTATCCTGGAACCCAAGTTTATGGGTCGCGGGCTCGGTTTATCCACGCTGGTGGTATTCCTCTCTCTGGTTTTCTGGGGATGGATCTTGGGTCCCGTGGGTATGGTGCTTTCTGTGCCACTCACCATGGTCGTCAAGATTGCCCTGGAGAGTTATGACGATACACGCCGGATTGCCGTCATGTTAGGATAGGTGGCCTTTCAGTTATTACGTTTGAACTACTAGAAACGCAATGACATTTCAATTGGTGCATTTATATGAGTTAAAGGGGAATGAATATTTTAACGACAGTTTTACTGAAAAAGGAGGGAGAACAATGAAGAAATGGATACTTATGGGCGCGTGCGCCGTTGTGGTCATCATTGTCGTGATCGTGGTCTTGGGGTTGTCGAACCTCGGCCCCATTATCAAGAGCGCAGTCAATACCTACGGTCCTAAGATCACAAAGACAGAGGTAAGACTCGGAGATGTGAACATCTCCATATTCTCCGCAGAGGCTGACCTCAAGGACTTCTTTCTCGGGAATCCCAAAGGATTCAAATCCCCCGAGGCCATGAAGGTGGGATCCATCCATGTGAATGTGGATGAAAAGTCCCTAACCGGTGACACGATCGTCATTGACAAGGTTGAAGTGGTCGGACCTGAAATTACCTATGAGAAGACAGGCCGTACGGATAACTTCAAGGCGATCCTAAACAACGTCAAAGGGAGTTCGAAAGAGGCCAAGACTTCCAAGAAAGCGTCGGCAAAAGAGGGCGGAGGCAAAAAACTCGTCATCAAGAACTTCATCGTAAAACAGGGGAAAGTGGACCTGACTGTGTCCATTGGGGTCACAGACAAGACCATAAGCGCGTCTCTGCCCGATATTCACCTCAAGGACCTAGGCAAGGAAAAGGGAGGGGCAACCCCTGAAGAGGTCTTTGAGAAGGTGTTCGCTGCACTCTATAAAAAGATTACTTCCCCAGCTGTGACCGATTTGCTGAACAAGGAACTCAAGGCAATGGGTACGAGTCTAGATGCATTGAGCGGAGGTGTCGGGAAGCAACTTGAGGCTATCAAGGCAGGTGACAAAGAGGGAACGGGATCGGTCACAGACAAGGTAAAAGGGCTGTTCGGCAAATGAGAAGGGGGCTGTATCCACCGTGAGAACAGTTACCTTTGTGATTATACTCATTACTTGTGCTCTGCTGCCCTTACAGGCTGTATCACATGGTAGTGGATTTTTCCGGGGGCATCTCACGCTGGGCCATGAAGTGAGGTCGTTTATCCCTTGTGAGAAGGAAGTGGATTACTGGGTGGTTGACCGCACGGGAGGTGAGCTCTGGAAGGTCTATCAAAGGCTGACTCACAAACCCTATCAGCCCGTTTATGTGGAGGTTCGTGGACATTTAGAACCTCCACCTGCTGACGGATTTGGCGCCGACTACGCGCGTCAGTTAACTGTGTTTGAACTGCGACGAGCCGGGATAGAAACGCGTGGATGTGCTGAAGATATGGGAGGCATTGCATTCCGGGCTTCTGGCAATGAGCCTTTTTGGAATGTAGAAATTTCCGAGAACGAAATTTTATTCTCCCAGTTGGGTCAACCAAAAATTGCATTTCCCTATGCCCCACCGCATCTTTCTGAAACAAGCAGGGTATATCGTTCGAGTACCAAAGAGCATCTCCACCATCGGATCAAGATAACACTCCATGAAAAGCGCTGCATCGATTCCATGTCTGGAGAGCACTTCAGCTTTGCAGCTCGGGTGAGTCTTGATGGCCGCGAATACCTGGGTTGTGCGAGAGAAGGCTCGTGGCTCCTTTCTCGGGCTGATAGCGGTCCTTTAAAACCCATCACGATCCATGCTTTAAAGAACGCCGAGTACAAATCCGAATTTTCCCTAAACGGGAGAATTAGACTGTTCAACGGTATTTACAGGGGGAAAATTGTTCCAGACTCGGCCACAGAATTGAGTGTCATACTCAGTGACCAGGTTGCGTTCGGAGACCTGAACGGTGATGGCGCAGATGATGCGGCTGTTGTTCTGATAACTGATCCCGGGGGTAGCGGTACGTTTCGTCACCTGGGCGTTGTGATCAATGAAAAGGGATCGCCCCAACATGTGGCTTCCCAATTGCTAGGAGACAGGGTAAGGGTAAAATTTCTCTCAGTAAATTCGGGAGAGATAGTCGTACAGATGATGACACATGGACCAAATGATCCCATGTGTTGCCCCACTTTCCAAGTCATGCGGAATTACGTCTTACAAGAAGGAAAATTGGTCATTGCCGGAGTACGAGAGCTGATGAAGAGAAAATGGGCCTTAAGATATTTTGGCGCCAAAGACACAGAAGATCCGCTCGTACCTCGTACTGAAGTTAGCCTTGAATTCGCCGCAGATGGAAAACTGCATGGCTCTGGGGGGTGCAATAGGTATTTTGCTGCTTATGAAATTGGGCCCGGTGATTCTTTGAAAATTAAGAATATCGGATCCACTCGGATGGCTTGCCCTCGAGAATTTATGGATCAAGAAATGAGATATTTTGAAGCCTTACAGAGAGTATCCGCATTCAGAGTGCAGAAAGATCTCTTACAACTCTTTTATGAAGATGGTCGGCGGGTCCTTAATTTTAAACCATCACCATCCAGGTAGGGGCTAAACGCGTTTTGTGCTCCTTCAAAATCCCCTCTAGGAGGCTGCCTCAGGAGCCCATAACTCCCTGCTCCTTGGCTTACTCCGCCGTAGTAGCCCCGGCTACGAAGGCTGGAACGGGCGAGGGCTGGGGTTGGGGTGAGAAAACCTAAGTGTGGTCAACAACTTCTTGTTCCCCCCTCCCCTTTATCCCCTCCCACCAGGGGAGGGGAAAGGGGTTGTTGGACAGCCTTGGAATGGGGATTTTGCTCCATAGGATGGATTTGGGGATTGACTAGGAATCAATCTGTCAGCCTGAATGGCTCATATGCGATGGGGAAGTAAGGTCTTTCGATTTTACCCAAACGGTGGCCTTTCAATGCGGACCGATCCATGTAATTCAGAATGGTGAGCATCAACTCTTTTCCCCGGATGAGTCCCAAACACCCTTTTGCCACGCTCACCTCATCAAAGGTATCCACATCATCGCGACGCACGTTTGGCCCAACAAGGCTCAGTGGAGAGGACTCGCCAGAATGAATCAGTAAGGATTCGCTGGGGGTGGAGTGGTCTGAAGTGATAGCAACCAACAGGTCATCCCTGTTTTCGACTGCTTTCACAAGCTCATCCAAGCCCCGGTCAAGGGAAGCTATGGCCGCAACCTTCCCCTTTGGATCGCCCTTGTGGGCCGCCTCGTCCGGCACCTTTGTATGGACATGCACAAAATCGTGTGAAGTATCTTCAAGCGCGATACCGATGCGTTCCCTCAAGTCTTCGCTTGGATCTTCGCTATCTCTCACCCGGACATATTCAAGACCCAGCTCGTAGGCGAGACCTCCATATATGGACACCGACCCAATGAGCATGCCCGAGAGCCCCCACTTCTCTTCAAAAGGATCCTGAAAGATTCGACGACCGCAGCGTTGTGTGACCAGGAAGTTTGGGAATGAAAGATTTCGCTCGCGTCTTACTCGGTTCAACTCATGATCCTCGAGGACTCTGTGGCAATGGCTCAAGTAGGCATTCAAGGCCATTGCTGTCCGTTCCGCCTCCTCGGGTTCTGGTTTACTGGGTATTGGGAATATGTGTGCCAGCGGCCGGCCAGGAACCATGGGATCAGAATCAGATATATGAGGGGAGGCTTTGCCGCTCAGAACCAGAATAGCGTCATTGCGACGCGTTTGCTGCAATCGGAAATGGATGTGGTGAGTTTTGTATGGCGTCAGCGCCCCGTATAAGTCTCTCAGCGCCTCGGCGTCTCCTTCAATCTTGTCATGCTTAACCGTAAGAATCGGCATATGCCCTTCCCAGTTCACACCCACAAGATGGGCCAGGCAGAGCACGTCATTATCCTCAAAGTCCACCCCCTCCCCCACAGCCTCCAGCAATCCCCTGCCAGGGAAGCTCTTAAGATCGTAACCGAACATGAGATAATGGGCCGTCTCGCTGGGTAAACACTCTCCGGATAAAGCCGCATGAAAAAGACCGTTACTCCCCAATTCAGCCAGACGATCCAAGTTCGGCGTCACTGCAGCCTGAAGGGGCGTTCGATGATCTAGAATCTTGTAAGATCTGTCACCAATGCCGTCTAGAAGAACCAAGATGATCTTCATTGAAAATTCCCTTTTTTCACACTCATGTCATCAAGCCAGAACTGTGCCTCTATTCGGCTATCTCTTTCTTCTCAACCTGAAAGTTCGCCCTACTCAAATATTCCTCTATGATTCTCTTGGTTTGCAACAGTCCCTCTTTTTCATTGATCTCTATAACCCACCACTCGCACCCAACAGCATTAAGGACGGCAAGGCGGTCTTTGATATCCTCCAATCTTGCTGGCGGCTCGTGTCCAATTCCCTCCAGTTCCCTGTGGTATACGTGCGCATTAAACACCCGATCCGCATGCGGGGTGACGAAATCCTCAATAGAATAGAGTTGACTTCGGACCGCCTCGCACGCGTAAGCATGGCCTATATCAAAGGTGACCCCAGCCCCGCTCTTGCGTATCAACTTTTCAAAGAGGTTTGGTCTGCTCGTCCATCCCCAGGCCAAATTCTCCAGGCAGAGTGTCACTCTTTGGCTATGAGCAAATCTGACCAGCCGGCCCAAATTATCTATGGTTTCGTCCCATGAAAGGGGTTGCGTAGAATCCCGTCCAAGGCCAATGTGAATGGACAAATACCTGCCTCCAGCTTTTGAGACAAGACGTATAATACGACGAAAAAGACGCTCAGCCGCCCGCGCTTCCCTCGGATCATGATGCCCCAAGTCTATCTGATAGAAAGGGCAATGATAACGAACCTCAAAGGGCGCCAGGGCGGATACGTCCTTCGCCCACTTGGATTCTTCAGAGGGCGTATCAGGCAACGTGTTCACGTCAAAGGACCACTCAATGCCAGAAAACCCCTGTTCGAGTGCGAACCCCGTCAGCTCATCAACATGAGTGAATATGTTTCCTACCACCAACTTCGGGTTCATAGGCCCTCAACCCCATTTATTTTTAAGAACCTGAGCAGCTATCTCCAGGTGCTTAGGGACATGCCCTCCCACATAGGATTCAATGACCTCTCTAGCAAATGGCAAGGCAAACTGTTCCAGGTATCCCTTTATTTGCATCGCCGTGGCACTCACGCTCCCGTCCACTCGCCGGTAGTTCCCTGACAAAACGCACTCCAGCTGTTCCTTTCCTTCTGGCCAATCAAACTCAAGTATATCTGCAATACGATCCCCTTCGGCGATGTGGCGCAACGGAAAAATCAATTCTATCCCAAATTCCTTCGCCAGGCCCTGGTAAAGATCCAATGCCTCTGAAAGCTGGTTGACCTTAATTCTCCCGTTATGGCGCTCCCGTTCTCCGGAAATAATGGGCACGCCGCCTAGCATGAGGGCAAGTGGTATGCGCACGCTGTGGAGATAAAGGTGGCATCCCACGCAGGGCACATAAAATTGACACTTTGCGATTAGCTCTGTGATGAATCGACCATTCAGTGCCTGCCAAAAGCCAGGAGAACCTAAGATCAGAAGGTTATGTACCCGAACCTCGGGCAGAGCTCTTGACAGGCGTTCGACTGCCTCCTCCACCATCCACCAGGGCCCATATTCTGTTCCTGTGTATGCATAGGTGGGGAGTATATCCGTGATGGACTCCTCTCGGACACCCTTCACAGCAGCAGCCACACTATCCCGTCCTGCTATCTCAACAATAGCCATCCGGGAAACGGCTCTGTATTTATCAAACATCTGCTCAGAAAGGAGCCAATCCGGAAAATCGATCACACACTCCGGTTTGTTGAGGTAGAACTCTTTCAGTTTCAAATGGAAGTCTGACATTTATGCGCCCTTGAGC
>JASFIT010000099.1:0-11905 GCA_050122535.1 Desulfobacteraceae bacterium
TCAAGAGCACTCATGAAATAAGGAAAAAGTACTGCATTTACGACAAATCCCGGATTGTCTTTGCATACAATGGGACGCTTTCTCATTGCAGCAGCAAAATTCAGGAGGTTGTCAACTGTTTCCTGACTTGTCTTTTCTCCTCTGACGATCTCTACCAACTGCATGAGCCATACTGGGGAGAAGAAATGGGCACCTCCAAATCGCTCTGGATGGCTCACGTACTTGGACATGGCATCAAGCGGGATTGAAGAGGTGTTTGTTGCCACGATACAATCATCCCTTATGATCTCAGAGATTTCACCATAAACTCTAGCCTTCACCTTGAGGTCCTCAAAAACGGCCTCAATAATAAGATCTGCATCATTGATCTCTTCGCTATATTCCGAAATGACACTCAGGCGGTTCATAAGATCATCCACGGGCGCTTTGAGTCTTTTCTTTTCCGCCATCCCCTCGAAAATTTTTCTCACAAATGCCTTCCCAGGCTCAATGGCCTCTGGAATGTCCTTCGCAATCACGGGAATCTGAGTGCTCCTCAGAATATCGATAATAATTCCCCTTCCCATAATTCCAAAACCCAGGATGGCTACCTTCCTAAGGGCTTTTGGCTCAAACTCCTTGCTCATCATGCTCTCGGGTTTATCGCCCATGGTCTTCAGAAAAAATGTATGGATACTCCCCTTGGCTTCGTTTGTGAGGACCGCCTCCACAAAATTATTCTTTTCGATCTCCAGACCCTCCTCTAAAGAGGTCTTCAGCCCTTGCTGCATGGACTTTATGGCCAGCATGAGGCCAGGGATCTCCCGTCCCCTGGTGACCTTCAGGACCTCTTGACGAGCCATATTTGCCACATCATCAATCTGGGAAAAGTCCTGTTCCTTACGTTTCAGCACCTCATGACCGGAAATGATTCCGTCCATAAAAGTAACGGCTTCCTTAAGGAGGTCTCCATCCATAGGAATCAACTTATCAATAACGCCCAACTCGTAGGCTTTGGATGCTGGAAACATTTTCCCCTTCAAGATAAGTTCTATGGCACCGTATCCTATCAGACGAGGCAGCCTCTGGGTGCCCCCTCCACCGGGAAAAATGCCAAGGGTGCATTCGGGGAGACCCAGCAGAGTGGTCTTGGACTCTTTAGCGATCCTTGCTGTGCATGCCAGGGCAAACTCCAATCCGCCACCTAGACATTGGCCCTCGATGGCTGCCAATGTTGGGAAAGGCAAAGCACTGAGTCTTTTAAAGGCACTAAGATAGACATCCAGAGTCTTCGTGGTCTCCTGTTCATCCACCATCTTGTCCAGCACTTTAAGATTTGCGCCTGCATGAAAATTCTTGGGCTTCCCCGAGACGAAAATCACCCCCCCGACATCCTTGGCATTCTCCATGTCCGCCAAGAGCGCAAGAAACTCGTCAATTGCCGTCTGGGTCCATGTATTCATGGCCTCTCCAACCACATCGAAGGTCACGATCCCGATGTCCCCCTCTTTCTTCCACTGAAAGATATTGCCATAGCTCATTGTGCACCCCACGTATCTCTTAAGTTTTTATACACGAAAATGGCTGCCGCATTTTGTAACGTCTCTAAGGCACCGCAGGCGTCAATGCTCATGCTCCAATTTCATGAACTCTGGAAGATTGGCTATTTGGACTTTTTCCTCTATTCCACGCAAAAATCCTCGACCCTCTCTCGTTATATGTAGAACGCCCTCCAAATTCAGAAGTATTCTTCGCTCTGCAACCAGGTTCCGATCGCAAACGGTTTTCAAAACGGGAATGGCCATTTGATCCAGAACACCGTCCACTTCAATGGCTATGGTGTGTTTATCCAATATGTTCTCCTTGATACGGATCATGGAAATAAACCTTTATAGGATCTCGGAAAGAGGGCAAAGATCCGACCGACACTTAGCCTGCCATGAAGGAAGAAGTGGAGATCAGGACAACCGTAATGATTTTTGTGCAAAATGGATGCCGCTTTGGCTTTTAGGAAAGAATGAGAGTCATGATCTGCGGCCTTCAAGGAGGGGGACTCCTAACCCAACTCATTGAAATGAAAAGGCATGATCTCAAAATGGAGCAAAGAGATGTCTGCCTTACCTTAAGATCTTCTGGCACAAATGAGGAATGGATTTCTATCCTGTTTGACTTAAAATCCCAACGCACAGGACTCAATCTCAATCTGAAACACAACATACTGTCTTCTTGGATCGAAATATTGTGCAAACGGTCTTATAAGAACCAATTTACCCTGGAAGGGGATTCTGGTTATATGACGTTGGAAATCAAGAAAAAAGGGGTACTTACAGTCTCTTAAAAATGGGTAGGATATCTTTTGAGCAGGGTGTGCAGATGGCATGCTTTTGGCATTTAGAGTCTCGTTATCTCTTTATTCGCATTCCGTTTTAGCGGGCGTTCAGCGATAGAAAAAAATAAAGCATGTTATTTCGCATCAACTTCAAAATAAACCACAGAATAGGAGGATAGTAATGGATTTCGCACTCTCCAAAGAACAGCAGGATATTGTTAAGGCGGCCAGAGAGTTTGCCTTGGGGGAGTTTCCAGATCGCGCTCAGGAGTTTGACCGGGAGGAGACATTTGATTTTGATATCTGGAAAAAGGCTTCTGAGCTTGGCTTTGTGGGCATATACATGAATGAGGAATATGGGGGCGCAGGCATGGGCATCTTTGAGGGTTGCCTGGTCATGGAGGAATTCTTCGCTGCAGATGCCGGTATCGCAGCCGCTGTTCTGTCCACCACCTTTGGCTCCGATATAATTAATCTGTATGGCACTGAGGAACAAAAAAAGAACTATCTACCGCCTCTCGCAACTGGAAAGGCCATAATGGGTACGGCTATCACGGAACCTAACGCAGGCTCGGATGTCACCGCAGCAGAAACTACTGCGTTCAGGGAGGACGATGAGTATGTCATCAATGGCTCCAAGATGTTCACCACGAATGGGAACGTGGCCGATTTCATCCTTGTATTCTGTCAAACAGATCCAGATATCTCAGACAGGCACCGGATGCATAGTTGGATTATTGTGGAAAGGGACAGAAAAGGATTTCAATCTAATAAGTTGCATGGAAAACTCGGGATACGCGCTTGTGATACCGCCGAGTTATCCTTCTCCGAGGTGAGGGTGCCCGTTTCCAATCTCGTGGGAGAGGAAGGACATGGGTTCAAAGAGTTGATGGTCTTTTTTGACTTAACAAGAATAGCGGTTGCTGCTCAGGGCGTAGGCATCGCCCGTGCAGCCCTTGAGGAGGCCACGAGATATACGCGCAAGAGGCATCAATTTGGATCGCCCTTAGCGTCCTTTCAAGCGACCCAGTTCAAGATTGCTGAGATGGCCACCATGATAAGAGCCGCCCGTAATCTCTACTATGAGGCGGCTTGGAAGGCAGACAACGGCATGTTGGCCCCAGAACTTGTGGCCATGGCCAAATGGTTTGCAGGGCAGACAGCGGTAAAATGCGCTGATGAGGCATTGCAGATGCATGGGGGTTACGGCTACTTAGATGAGTATAAGGTGCAGCGTATCTACAGGGACGCCAAGATTGTGGAGATTTACGAGGGGACTAAGGAGATAGAAAAAGTCATTATAGCGCGTCATCTACTGGGCTAATCGTTCATCTTGCATCGATGGAGGTGTGTGTGATAAACAGAATTCATAGAGCGGTGGTTATCGGCTCCGGGATCATGGGTGCCGGGATTTCAACTCATCAGGACTTTGTGGATATTCAAGTCTACATTGTCTCACAAGCAGGCCCTCAGGATACCAGGCCAGAGCTGGAGAAGACTTCACAGAGAATTCTTTGAAAGGTTATTAGGTTTAAAGGCCGAGGTGTTTAAGGATAAATCTTATCAGGCATTTGCTCTCCTAGTAGGTCCCTGGTAACGTTGGAAAATGTGCCAGACTAAAGGGTTGTCCCTCAGCTAAAGTTTAAAGGAGGTAGAATATGGATTTGAATGATGTTGTAATCGTCTCTGCGGTTCGGAGCGCAATCGGAACCTACGGAGGTCAATTCAGAAACGTAACAGGCGTGCCGTTAGGTGTACCGGTTATGAAAGAGGCAATCAAGCGAGCCAACATCGATCCTGCGGTTATAGATGATGTGGGGTGGGGTTGCTGTTATCAGCGTGCCAAGAACGAAGTTAATATCGGCCGGGTGACTGCAATCGAGGCAGGAATCCCGGTTGAGGTTCCGGCCTTTACCGTGATGCGTGTCTGTACTTCATCCCTGTGGGCAATGGCTCAAGGATTCATGGCCATTCGCCAGGGATATAACTCCGTATACCTAACTGGCGGAGTCGAAAGCATGAGCACGGTGCCATATACCATAGAATCTCTGCGTTGGGGAGCCCGCATGAATAATGTGGTAGTTAGAGATATGATGTGGGATGGCGTAACGAGTTTAGGCGTTGGGCCTGCGATGGGTATCACCGCAGAAAATCTCGCCGAAAAATATAACATCAGCCGTTCAACACAGGATGAACTCGCATATGAAAGTCACATGAAAGCGGTAGCTGCCATCAAGGAAGGTCGGTTTAAAGAAGAAATCGTACCCATCGAAGTGCCTGGACGAAAGGGAGAATCAATGACGGTAGACACGGATGAACATCCCAGACCGGATACCACCATTGAAGCTCTTGCCAAATTGAAACCCACATTCAAGAAAGATGGCACCGTAACCGCTGGCAATGCTTCAGGAATCAACGACGCAGCTGCCGCTGTGGTTATCATGCGTAAATCAAATGCAGATGAATTGGGAGCCGAACCCATGGCTCGTATTGTGGACTTCAGCGTGGTAGGTGTTGATCCTGATTACATGGGATGGGGCCCTGTGCCCGCCACAGAAAAACTTATGAAGAGAACAGGCCTGAAATTGTCGGATATGGGCTTGATAGAAATTAACGAAGCCTTTGCAGCTCAATATTTGGCATGCGAGATGGGACTTGAACTCACAAAGAAGCGTGAGATTATCAACGTTAATGGCAGCGGAATTTCATTAGGTCATCCGGTGGGAGCCACAGGAGCCCGTTTAGTAATTACATTACTTCATGAAATGAGACGGCGCAATGTCCAATATGGGCTGGCCACGCTATGCGGAGGTGGTGGTCTGGGAATGGCCATGATAATTGAACTGCCCTAGGGGAATTGGGCGGACACTGCCAGCCTAGGTAGTCCCAACGGGAATCGAATAAGCCAGAGGCTTATAAACCCGTTTCTGTCTGCTGAGGTGGACTCTACGAAAGGGCGTGAGAGAGCGCTGGGAAGCGTATTCCGTCTCAATTTACTATGTTTTTCAGCCGTTAAAAGCCGTCTGATTTCCAACCGAAAAATTCTTGCCAAAGTCTTTACCCGCGGACCTGACGAATCCGTAGTAGATTAGAAACTGTATTCTTGAAAATTTCGAGCTCCCCCGAAGCGTAGATTAATAGATACTATGCTGGGTTCCTTGGTCAGCCTTTGGTGATATATTATCGGTGAATAGCAAAAATCAACCAAAGGAGGATTTAAATGAAAAAGACCAAAGGAACCCCGAGGAAGAAAGTTAGCATAACTGAGAAAGTATTGCCCCTGACATTTGAGTTGAGTCATACCACGACCTCCTCAGAATATGGCGCCGAACTATATCACACTTGTCCGATGAAGTCGTGGTACTCATACTATGGTTGAGAAGAATGGGCCCCTTTTCACAAAGGCTGTCCGCATCTCAACACTAACCAGACCTGAGGTAACACCTGCCTATCTTTAACTGGGCCGGGCCTGCGCCTGTATTTATGGCAAAATATCCAACCTTTTCATTTGGTGATGAAATGTGAGAAGACGAACTTGACTTGACACCTTTGTTAGTCATGGTTCCTCTTCTAACTGAAGGTTTAATAGACAACACCACCTATTTCATAATCCTAGTATGGATTTAAGATCTTTTCTCCTATTAAGCTTTTCTTTCTGCAATCAAGTGCCTTTCCAACTTTCTGATATCTCTGTCCAAGGTTCCCTTTTCTTGATTAAGTCTTCTTAATACTGCTTTGTTTTTGCCTTTCTCTGCATTTGCTATATTTAGATTGACTTTATTGAGACTGTTCTTCTTATTAAATAATCTGTTTTGGAGTTGTTTTATGGACGGCATATGTTTTCTCCTTTGTTGGTGTGCTGTAGATGATCTTTCGGACCCCCAAAATAAAAGCCATGTCAAGTATCCGGTCAGCATCGTCGATGATTGGAACTTCGATCTTTTTCAGGCTTATGTCCTGGTGTAGATGAAAGTCGAGCAGCTTTCCCGGGGTTGCCACGATGATATCGACTGGACCGGCGGCCTACTTCTTATCGGCCTCACTCGCCTGATTCTTTTTCCCTTGCCGACGGGCCAGCTTTTCCTTCGCTTTCTTCTTTCGCTTAAGTTCTTTCTCATACTTTTTAAAGCTATGTGTGTTGCGCTTCGCCATGGTCTTCCTTTCTCCGATCTCTGTGACCGATGCAATCTCTCAACGATACTTCCTCAATCATAATAAAGCCCCGTTAAGCCTTATCAGGCTTTATCTTCGAACAATGTTTAATAGAAACGCCGTCTACCACCTTGCCTTCCTCCCCCTCGATTTCCTCCATATCCACGACCTTCGGAACGGGGCCGAGCCTTATTAACCTTGAGTGTTCGGCCTTTCATTTCATTGCCGTTCAGGGCATCTATCGCAGACCAGGCCTCATCATTATCTGGCATCTGCACGAATCCGAACCCTTTTGATCTGCCACTATACACGTCTTGAATAATTTTAGTGGATTCGACCTGGCCAAATGCCTCAAATGCCCGTTGTAACTCCTGTTCGGTAACCTGGTACGACAAATTACCCACATAGATATTCATGCTGAACCTCCTTTCTTACTCAAAGACCCTGCCGAGATTTTGTTGTTCGAGCAAGTCTTGGAGATGCTTTTGGGTTAATGCGTTTGCGATCACTTATGACCTTCCCTTGTTACTTGAATTTATTCTAAAAGGTCTCCTTCTTTTCGAACTGGCCGTTATTTCGGCCCTAAGATCTAATTAATCCAGTGTGTTTTTTGTCACAAAAATAGCAGTACTTACTCCATGCTGTGGGCCAGCTAATTGTCGAGGTCAGCTTGTCCACTGGGTTCTTGTACCGTTGTGCCGGTTTTGACCGATCAACTCCCTTTCCCCAAACGTGTCGCGTTTCACACTTTGCACACACATACGATTGACTCATCGATGCCTCCTTTGGCTAACTTGAAGTTTCTGAAAAAACAATACATATAAATCCAAGAAAACTCGTGCGGAAACCACCAACGCTAATTACTGCCTATAACGGGCAGTGGTATATCCTTCGAATTTTTGTGCATAAAGGAACAATTTCGAACGTATCTACCGATTGGTAACGGACTATTCGATCTTTTCAGACAAAGTCAAAGTCTCTCGTTTAAGAGGAGACGAAACGTAGACCAGGTTGATTTCTATCTTTCCCAGGGCCTTTTCTTTAAAAGCCATCATTGGGATTGTGGCATCTAAAGACCCTTCGGTAATTTCTTCAGGCTTAATAACCTTCAAAAACAAAGAAGCTTTCGCTATTTTCTCTCCAAATTTAAAAGGAATTGGCTTCCCATCTTCATCCAAGTATTCGAGGGTGAGCGCTTGGATATCCAGGATATCTTTCGATTTATTGGTTATTTTGATGTGACCCGAGAGGGTCGGGGTTTCGACGATCTCTCCAGAAGTTATGTCTACGATCATGACGACTTGAAGGTCGCTAACCTCAACAAGAAAATTCTGGCCCTTGAGCTCAGCTTTCGGAGGAACCAAATTCTTCGTGATTTGTTCCTGTTTACGATTAAACCATTGCACACGACCTTTGACCACTACGACTCACCTCTTCTCTTTTCAGACAAGCTCTGATTGGCTCTTGAGAAGCTCCTCTCTTTCCCTATTTACGGCATTGTGCCCAACTCATCCCCCGGTTTCGTGCTCCTAATGAAGGCAGTCTTGCGTTATTCCTTCTAGCCTTTGGCGATCCATTTATCGATTACCTCCTTGTCAAATCGCCAGCGGCTACCGATACGAACTGCAGGAATTTTACCTTCTTTGGATAATTTACATATGGTTATTGCATGCAATCTTAAATATTCTGCCAATTCTTTGGTTGTCATAATCTGAGCCAAAATATATTCTCCTGCAATTTTTGTTAGTAAGGAGTATCAGACATTTACTTCCTCCTAAATCCTGGTCTGGTAATCCTGATGGTGACCAAGGGACCCCTACATCTCGAGCTCCGCAAGCCGTTTTGCACACTCACTGGCAACGTTATAATCGGATTCCTTCTCACCGGGCATTGTCGCCCAACCCTGCTCTTTTACATAGTCAGCTCTCTTCCAGGAGTCTAGTGCTTTCAACTCTTTGAGTCGCTCTACCCTGTTCGGGTCTTGCATGAACTGTACGACAGAAATCGGCGCCAAGCGATCGACTACAGCGGCCTTAGCAATTTCGTGAGCCTGAGCTTTTGCAGAGCTACTTGTCACCACCCATCCTGCTGAGAAAATGACAATAAGCAACACAACCATGCCGGCCACGCTACCCCATACAAACGGTTTTAAATATTCTCTTTTCATCTAAGTCGCCTCCTCTAAATTTTATAGGTTTAACCATGCAAACCTCCTTACTAATGGAAACGGAAGTCCATTCCGAAAATGAAAGCCATTCTTTCTAACGGTTTACTGCCAGTAGCAGTGCTAAGCTTGGTTAAGATATATTTTGCTCGCTTAGTAAGATGAGGCTGGAAGATAAGAACACAATGAAAGGATAAGCGATCTAAAAGGAGTGGAGAAAATAAAGGGAAGAAAAAACCGCTTCTTGCAGCCTTAAGCTATTATATGCAAGCATCCTTTTTCTCCATGCTATTTCGAGCTCCCAACAGAACATCCGCCTCCCATCGGGAGCATGCTTAAGGCAGTTTGAGTGGTTTCTTCATGGCAAGGACCTTTCTTGGGGTTTAAACATGGGGTGAGTTCAAAACCCATGTCTTTAATAGTAAAGTCGTGTTGATAACTGTATTAGAATTTATCAACTATCAGGTTGGGTTGATGATTAATAAGCCAACAGAACTAGCTGTGGAATGGCTTCCCAGGGTGGCGTTATTTTCTTCGGGTGCATCCCTTTTCGTAAATTTTGTGGCGGATGGCCGGAAGAAGAGATTCACGCACACCCGAGAAACCTCTTAAGTGCTACTTCTGTTAATTTATCTACGGCTAACTTTGCCCCCGGACCCTGCTAGACCGATTATATTAAATAGTAATTCTAAAGCATTATCATTAATTAAGCTTAATTTTCATTAAAAAACATTAAAAATCATTTTATTTTTTTTGATTTTATATATTTTATTTTAACAAAAAAAATATGTCAAGTTTTTATTTAATTTTATTTATTTTTTCTAATTTCTTATTTATTTTCTTGCCATAATAGACCTATCTTACCAAATACTTCATCATTTTCTGCTCATTAGCCCTCAACATTTTAGGGCTTTTCTCTACAAAAAAGACCAGATAGCAAGGGCTGCCGCCACCAAGCCCCCTATAAGGTCCGTGCATGATAGCGTCTCCTGCCTTATAGGCCATATTTAAACCCTTCAAAGGTCCACTCTGTGTTAAGCCCAAGAGAAACAGACGATAGGGAAATAGAGGAGTTTGCTGAGGATCTGTATCAAAATAGACAAGGGCACCCCATCATAATTCGATGAGATGCCCTTTTTCAGCTCAGAAAAACTTTTAAACAACAGTGACATTTACTGCAGCAGGGCCTTTTTGGCCTTGCTCTGTATCAAAGCTGACTCTGTCGCCTTCTGCTAGAGACTTGAAGCCGTTCCCATTGATTCCTGAATGATGAACGAATACATCAGGACCGTCTTCTTGCTCAATGAAGCCGTAGCCCTTGCGGTCATTAAACCACTTCACGATTCCATTAGTCATAGTGACATCCTCCTTTCAAATAAATTCTCATGTTTCCAGACTTCAGGTTGCCACTTTTGACAAATGGATGTTCCCCTCAGAACGAAATTAGCCCGCCAAGAAAGGCGAGCTTTCATGATTACCCTCTATACTAACCTGTTTTTAACCAAAGTCAAGGTTTTTAAAATGGAAGTGAATTGATAGTAAGTTGCTTTTTCTGTGAGTGTGGTAAGCATACCACATCTTGTGGTCGGTTCCACTGCCCGGAAATTGCATGTTTCTTGCCATAAGCGATGGTCGAAGCAAATTCAATTTTTTTGATTGCAGGTTTCTTATGATATGCCTGAATATTGTGGTATTGTCGAGTTGCCAGACTTAGCAGTAAGCTTTTCTCTTAGGCGGGAATTGCCATACACGAAAAAAAATTGAAATGAAAATGAAAAGGTATGGAGATTCAGTTGTAGTTGCTAAGATTTAGTCGGGGAATCTCCTCTATTCGCACTCCCCCTTTCTTTTTGCAGTTCCATAATTACGGCAATAACCTAAATTCTATGGCTTTGAGATTCAGCGATGGATAGCCGAAAGTGTTACAGCACGGACAATATCCAAGAGTAAGAACAGTAAATGGAATTCTGGGAATTACTCCATCAATTCTTTTGGGAAAATTGGCGATTCAAAATCCCGAATCTATGATGGTTTGAAGTTTGGCTCTGAATGTCTGCTTTTGCTCCTCAACCATTCCCCCAGTTCCCTCTTCTACCATAATTCCTAGAATCTTTATCGTATAAGCAATACGATCTTCAAAGGGAATGTTATTCATCAGCCGTTTTATACAGCCGGGTTGCATTTCCATCTGTCTTTCAGGGATCTTGTGGCTTAAATCTGCCATAGGAAATATACGCTCCATAATCTCTTCCTTATGTTGCACCATTTTTTCACTTTCGATGCCTCCCAACATAGTGGACATCATGGGTGCCGTTATCTTTGGCAATAACTCCTTTACATCCAATTCTTTTCCTTGTTCAGCCAAGATCCCCTTAATCTCATCAAACATCCTAGGCATCATGGTGAGCATCATCCTGGGCATCATGTCGAGCATGTTGATGCCTTCCATCATCTTGGGCATCATCTCCAACATCATCTTCTGCTTTTCTTCCATAGCCATATCGCCCATCATCTTATCCATGGCATTATTCATCATCGATTCTTTTTCTTCTTTGCTCATTCTCCCCATCATTATGCCCATCATCTTATCCATCATTCCCATTTTCTTCCTCCGCTTTTTCCTTGTAGAAATTTGTATTACATCCCAAATGGAGCCACTCGAGTCAAAAAAGACCAAAACGGTTTGAAAACAGAAAATGCTAGATTACTGTATTCATTAACTTATCTCCAAGAAATGGGGAACTGTCAAGGGTCCCATTTTTTGAAGTGAAAAACACTATATATTGCGGTCGCTTCATGCAGACAAAAATTGAAGACTTGATAATGTGCAATTCCAAAAAACTGAAGGTTACAAATGCTAACCTTGCCTTTTTCAGGATTACCTGGAGTGTAGGTTGATAGCAGCAGCAAGTGTTACCCGACCAAAATTCCAGTTTTCTTATAGCAATAATAACCTGCTGACCACCCTGCGGCAACTTCAACGACAAGAACATTAATCAATGACCAAGGAGCTGCCAAAACCTATAATCATGTTGCCGCTTTTGCTTTAAAAGACCGCCCTCGCTAGTTCCCACACCCTGGGGGAACGCCAAATGCGTGACTTGAACAGCTCCCGGTGGTGTGTGAATTCTTTGGGCAGTCGATCAAAGAACAGATCGAATTGATCCTCCTGCTCTCTCGCCTCCTTTTTTGCCTGATCCCGATCCACAGCCATCAGAGCGTAGAATGTCTCCGGATCGAAGTCCAGTCCTTTCCAATGGATGTCCTGGTGCTGTGGCATG
>JASFIT010000100.1:0-11825 GCA_050122535.1 Desulfobacteraceae bacterium
AATTCAAAGATCCGCGACTCCTGCGAGGGTAGACCAAAGGTCTCATCAATCCCGGAAGGATCAATGGCTTGCACCCCACCCAGAACGGCAGCCAAAATCTGCATCGTAATCCTAGCCGTGTTATTGATTGGCTTTTGCGGGTAGATTGAATTGCCTGCCGTGCGAATACCTATTCGACATGCCATGTTTCGAGGTTTAGTCGCTCCAAGCCGTTCCTTTGCCAATTTGGCCCAGAGCCGTCTCGTAGCCCGGAACTTGGCGATGGTCTCAAAGAAATCCGATTCTGAGCTCATGGAGAAAACCATGGGTTTAAAATCATCAAATTTTACCCCTCGCTCCTTTATGGCATCGCCATAGTACTGGAGTGCATTGCCCATGATGAAGGCCATCTCCTGGACTGAAGTGATACCCGCATCGCGCATATCGTATCCGCAGGGTGTGCAGGGATGATAATTGGGTGTGTTTTTGATTCCAAATTCGATGAGATCCTGATTGGCCTTTTTGGCCAGATCTGGAGGAAATTCTGGCGTTCCATAGACAATAAAGGCGTGGATGGGATCATTGATATTCGTCCCTCTTAGCCTCGAGATATCAGACCCCCGCTTCTCCATCAGAGAGACGAGATATATGTAAGTGAAGAAGCTGCCAGAAGGCGTGGAATTGGCCGACTCATAATCGATATTCTCAAGGGAGATCCCATCGAGCATCGTTTCGTATTCCGTCAATGAAAATGTGGGATTACCGTTGCACATGATATCGTATCTTGCGAGAGGATGATCAGGATCCACACCGGAAAGGGTGGCTGTATCGGTCAGGACCCGAAGTCCTGTCTGGCCAGCCGCAATGTACCGCTTGAATGCCTTGTTGGTCTCTTCTGGTGTTGCGTAGCAGACAATAAATGATTTTAGCCAGAGGGCCTTTCGATACATCTGAGGATAGGTCCCCCGTGTGAAGGGGGCTTCTCCTGGATTTCCCAGATCCCTCTCATAATCTAGGCCCTGAAGGTCTTCGGGCCTATAAACGGGTTTAATGGGAATGTTGCTCTGGGTTTTGTCCCTGATTAATGCACCATAGTTTCGATCATAATCAATTGTATCATTTCCCATGGCTACAACTCCTTCCTCTCATTTGTTGACAACGCGGTTCGAACGGAAAATCGGTGGCATATGAAATGCCACCCTACCTGTAGGGTCGGGTTTTAGACCCGACCGCCTACACACTCCAATACGCCAAGGGCCTCTTAGCCTTGCTCCGGAACCTCTCCTTCTTTAATCATCCCATTCAGAACAATCTCAATGAGTGTTTCTTTGAAGTTAAAGAGACTGTATTCCTTTAAATTATAGCGCTTGAGAGCCCAACAGTGGGTCATGAGTGTGAGAAGATTGGCAACGACAAAGGGCTCACGAACATGGAAGACCCCCATCGCATTTCCCTCTTCGATAATTTCTAAGAAGATATTCGTGAAGAAAGCCTCCTGCTGAAAGATCCCCATGAGATCCTGCTTCTTGAAGTACTTGGACTCTCTATAAGTGATCAGCACATATTCCTGGAAATTATCAATGACGGTAAGGGTGGCTTCTATGGTGGCCTTGAGCTTCATCAAGGGATCCTTCAAGCCCTGCAGTGCCCTTTCCACCTCCTTTTTCAGATTGTCAAAGAAGTTCTGGGAGACCAGGAACAGAATATCCTCTTTGTTACTTACGTAGTCATAGATGGATCCAGTGCTAACGTTTGAGAGCCTCGCGATGTCTCTCACGGTGGTATTGTGATACCCCTTCTGGGAAAAGAGTTTCAGGGCAGCCCCAGATATCTGCTGCTGGCGTCTTTCCACCAGTTTTCTATTCTTGATCTTCTTCTCACCCAATGGTTGTTTCCGGGCCACGCTCGATTTGGTCATTAAATCCTCTCCCCAACCTTACATTGCGAATCTCAATCCTCTCGGTCTCCTTTGTTGAGTTCAATAAAGGCGTTTCAACGAAACGAATAACTGTTCATTTTTTGCCATATCACATGAAATCGGACCAGTATTCATTAATATATTCATATTTGGGATGTCAAGCCACATTTTTGTTTTTTATGAAATATGGCTAAAAAATGATTAATTTTCAACAATATATATTCAGTAATGGCAAAATACTGCAATAGCAGCGCCCTCATTTTTATACTAATGAACGATCATTCGCTTAACAAAGGGGGACGGGCATAAATAAATAAGTAAACCCGTGTGGTGGTTGATTGTGGGAGAAGCCTGATTTGGGTAAAAGGATCGCAATGACGCAACCCGCGGTGGCGTGTGCGGCAAAATAGGGGAGAGAGCCTCAAAGGAAAAAATTACCAGCTCAAAAAATTAGTTAGTTATTTATTTATGCCCGTCCCCCATTTTGTTATTCTAGGTAGTTGGCGGTTTTGGGTCTTCGCCCCAAATGGTATTCCCGATGGAGTTTGAGTGCTGGCCTTAATTCTTTTGCAATTTCCTTTTTCAGCTGCAACTTCAATAATGAGCGCAATGGATCTGTCTGCATCAGTTTGATCATCTCAACGGTTTGGGGATCCAGGCCAGGACTAATCGTGCTTTCTTGGTGGCATTTCAAGCATGCGATACCCCCTTTATCTCGTTTAAATACGGCCCTACCTTCCCCTTTGTACTGTCTGCCACAGATGGAGCACTTGTCAAGAATGATCCCATACCCGCCAAGGGTCATGGCCTTTATTTCGAATATAAAAGGAATAATGTCCACCTTATCCGCTTCAGCTAAGGCATCCAAAGAACCCTTTAGCAAGTCAAACATGTTGCGATCAGCCACACCCCAGGGGAAGAGGATTTCCGTAAGTTCCACCATGTAGCTCGCTTTGGAAAGGATTGCGAAGTCGGTCCTTATTCCAGGATGGGCATTGAGGAGTCTGCCTGAGTTCAGAAAATAAAGGCCACCCTCTCTTTTCAGCGAATATTCCAGCTCCGTAAGGCAGAGGACATCAAGACAGTTGGCAAAACGTTTACGGCTTTTGCGGGCGCCTTTGGCGATCCCTTTCAATCGACCGTTGTCCGGGGTAAAAAAGGTCACAAGGAGGTCCGTTTCCCCAAACTCCTTTGTGCGCATGATGATGGAGGGAGAAGTGTATGTCTTCATTTTAGGCTCAGAAAGATTTTATAACCTCTTCAGTTTCAATATTAGCATTTTTGAAAAAAATTGTAGTTTATTTGTTTAGGAACGGAGGGGCGTAGGGACGGGGGCACGGATAGTAGGCAAACAAGCCCCTGCCTTCAGCAAAGACGTCAGTTCTGAAATAGACGTATTATGATGGCTAGTTATTGCCGGATATGTTGTAACGCCCGAAGGGCTCAGCTATTTTGGCCCGATCGGCATCTCCCGATCGGGCCAAATTTCTCTGTGCACTCTGCTTGCCCCGCCATAGCCTCGGCGACGGCGGGTGACTCTGTGGTGAGTTTTTTGAAGTTGTTTACTGCTCTCCCCCGTACTGTTCCTTTATTTTGGCCCTGTCAGGCGACCCATCCTCTGACAGGGGGAAATCGGGGATAAACTCCACATATTGGGGTTTCTTATACCTGGCTATACGCTCCCCAACAAAGTCGATCAATTCCTTCGACTCAAGGCTCTGCCCCTCTTTCAGTTGACAGACGGCCTTGATTCCCTCTTTCCACTTGGGATCAGGCACGCCGAAGACGACGGTATTCTCAATGGCTGGATGCTGGAGTATCACCTTTTCCACTTCAGCCGGATAGACGTTTTCACCTCCCGGTTTTATGAGTTCCTTCTCCGCCTTTCTGCCCGCATAGAATAGAAAACCCTCCTCATCGAACCGGCCCATATCTCCCGTATGGTGCCACCCTTCTCGGAAGGTGTATTCATTTTCTTCAGGGAGATTCCAGTACCCTTTGAAGACCATAGGGCCTTTCACAACGATCTCGCCCACCTGGCCCACGGGAACAGGACGGTCATAATCATCCACAAGCCGTACTTCCGCCAGGGGAATCGCTCTACCCGCTGAGCCAGGCTTGTCATTGTATGCGCCAAAGGTGGCTACACAAGAGGTCTCTGTCTGACCATACAAGCAGTAGAACGTCCCACCCACCATTTCCTGATATTTTTCTATGGTCTCTGGTGTGTCTAAGCCTGCTACTGTCTTGAGCGTTGTAATGTCTATACCCGATTCTTCATGCGCTTCGAGGACTGATGATAGAATGGGTGCAAAATCGAACATGAGGGAGACCTTCTTTTCCTTGATGAGCTCCACCGCCTTGGCCGCGTCAAATTTGCTCATGCTCACATTCAAGGCCCCTGCGTGAAAGGTGGCGTTGGCCGTGAAGAGGCCACCCACGTGAAATAGAGGGAGGAGATTTAGATTCACATCCTCAGGTCTCACACTGAAAAAATAACCAAAGTGCATATCTGCGCAGAGTATATTCCCGTGGCTCAACAAGGCCCCCCTTGGCCTCCCTGCCACGGCTGCCGTATGGATGATCACATAACCATCGTCTGTGGACACCTCAGGTTGGTCGAAATCACACTGGTTATCCAGCAAGGCATTAAAAGCAAGGTAATTGCCGGCTCCATCCTTGAGGTTAAAATATTTTTCAACAGAAGGAAGTTTCTCGATCAATCCATCTATCAATTCCTGATATTCCTCATCGGCAAATACCACCTTGGGTTCACAATCGTTTAGATTAAAAGCCACCTCCTCCGCTGAAAGCCTCCAGTTGATGGGTAGCATGATGGCCCCCAGGGCTGCAGCGCCACCGTAAAGGAGAAAGTACTCTAAACTGTTTTTCCCGAGAACCCCAATTCGATCACCCTTTTCCACGCCCGAATTCTGCAGACCACAAGCGAGGCGATCCACCTGTTCCTTGTACTGGGCAAAAGTCAAAGTACGACCATCATCCACTTCAAACCAGGCGGGTCTGTCCTTAAAACATTGGGCATTCCGATTGACAAGATCATAGAAAGTAAAATCATGAAGTCCCATATAGAATAACCTCACTTCATTAGATGCTTTTATGCTAACGGGGTCAGGTCTCAACAGTTGACACAATAGTGAATGGAGCATTTTCGAACACTCATTCTGAGAAAGGGCTAATGCCCTTTCAATCCCGTGGGATTGTGCCAAATGTGGAGACCTGACCCCTACAAGCTCATTTATAAATAGCTAACCCTGGAGAGTAGCCCTGAAGGGGACGACCCTGATCACACCGTCAGCGCTAAACGTGAATGTTCCTTCGTCCACGTCTATCTTAAACGACATATCTGGAAGCCCTTCCCACCATTGCTTGATTTTGTCCCAAGGTTTATCCCCTCTTGAAAGAGCCAATTCTTTGCTGGCCAGCAAAAATTTGACATAAGTGGAAAAAGGAGTCAGCGTCACAGGGAGCACCTTAAGATTGGTCTTTCCAGCGGGTATCCACATGTGGTTATTATCATTGACGACTCTCAGCTCATAGTCATCGAAATAGAGGAAGAACTTTGAAGAATCTAACCTTACGGGATACGGATTCGGGTTCGTGATTTCAAAGACAAAGTCTAACGTGACCGGAGAAGACCCACCACCCTTCGGGGCCTTACCCATAGCCACTTTTGCCTTGCCGTAGTACCAGAATCCCTCGTAGTAAGACAACTGGATTGAATCTAGCTGGATCATAGGATCCTTAAAATTGTCCGCGGTGGGCTTCTGCAGAGCTGCACAGGAGGCAAAAACCACCGCCAGACCAAAAAGAAGAATTGTAAGCAATGCCACTCTTTTATTCATCATAAACCTCCCTCTCTATAATCGTTTTACGATTTTATGCAACGCGGCTATCGCCGCTTCAAATGGAAGATTATTATGTTAACCATCTCTTTCTACGCTTGTAGTGTTTGACGTCGCGAAAGCTCTTTCTTCCACCCTTGTCAGTGAGGCCGAGATAGAAATCCTTAATATCCTCGTTCTGGCTCAACTTCTCCGAGGTGTCATCCATGACGATCCTGCCTGTCTCCATCACATAGGCGTAAGGTGCCACGTTTAGTGCCAGTTTGGCATTCTGCTCCACCAGGAGAATGGAGATGCGCTGTTCCTTATTGAGCTGCATGATGATATTAAAGATCTCGTGAATCAACTTTGGGGCCAGGCCCATGGAGGGTTCATCCAGCAAGACCAGTTTCGGTTCGGTCATCAGGGCCCTTCCCACGACTGTCATCTGCTGTTCTCCACCGCTTACAAAACCAGCCACTTCGTTGCGCTTCTCACGCAGCCTGGGGAAATAATGATAGACCAGCTCCAGGCCATCCTTCACAGAGCCGGTCTTCCGCAGGTGAGCCCCCACCTTCAGGTTCTCCTCTACTGTCAGGTGTTCGAAGACCCTGCGTCCCTCGATGACCTGGACGATTCCTTTCTTGGCAATGATGGCAGCCCTTTCATGGTGGATATGTTCCCCTTCATACTCAATGGCACCGTCCGTCACTTCACCATCTTCGGTCTTCAGGAGTCCGGAGATGGCCTTCAAAGTGGTACTCTTACCTGCCCCGTTTGCGCCGAGAAGTGCCACGATACCTCCTCTGGGCACCTCAATGGAGACGCCTTTCAGGACCAAAATGACCTCATGGTACCTGACCTCAATATTGTTGATTTTCAGTATGGCCTCTTCTGCTTCCAAAAGCCTAACCTCCAAGGGTAATGAAATCGCTACGTGATTTCATAAAACGCAGCCGTGCCGCTAAAATGAATAGACTACCAGCCGAGCCATTCCTTGTCCCACTTTGCGGGCCAGCGCGCTTTCAGGTCTACCCTCTCCACTTCCTGGAACTTGCCATTTTTCCACTCCTGAACCAGACACCCGGTCGTGGCCCTGTGATCAGAAGATGTAAAAGTGATCGGCGACGCACCCAGGCCAATATCGAAATTCTTCATGGTCTCAAAACCCTTCATCATAATACCGTCGCCTGATAGATCTCCGGCTCTATCCGCTCTCTTCAGAGCTTCCCAGGTAATGAGCGCATCACCCCATGCCTGGACGGTTCGGATAAGCCTTTTCTTCTGGGGCACGCCTGGATTGTACTTCTTCGCCGTGGTCACAATAATGTCCATGTTCTTGTAATCCTGACCGTAAAAGGCTATGGGCGTGGCGCCCAAAACCGTCAATGCGTCCGGGGCATTCATGGCCGCTCCGGAAAGGCGTGGGAGGTTTTCATCAAAACCCCAGTTGTTCACGATGTGATCTGCCCTCATCCCTAGTGCGTAGGCATCTCTTATCGTGGCCGCGACGGACATTGTGGTATTTCCATGCCATACAAGGTCAGGTTTAAACTTGCTGAGCGCCATGATCTGGCTTTTGGTGTCCAGGGCAAAGAGACTCACATCCTGATCCGGACCGACCTCAAACCCAAGAATCTTGGCTTGGTCCTTTATGGCCTTGATAGGGGCACTGGCATAGGGAGAAGGGAACATGTAGCTGCATGCAAGACGCGGTTTCCTCTTCCCATAATCAGAATGCTTTGGCCATTTCTTGTCGTACCAGGCTGTTAAACAGGCCCTTGCATTGGTGGAATAATCTGAGGAAAAGAAAAGATTGTAGCGGGTCTTGGCCGGATTTGTTAAATGCGCCGAATAGGACGCGGACACATAGGGAATCTTGTCCTTATTGATCGTCGGAGACAGGGCCTCCGTATCGCCCGTTCCCCACCCCATGATCGCTATGCTGCCAAGTCTTTTCAGAAGCTTATATTTGGTAATAGCCTCCGGGATACGATATCCATAATCGAACCATGTATATTTGATCTTTTTCCCATTGACCCCACCCTGTTCATTAATGTACTTCCAGGCCTCCTCCATGCCGAGGGTATAGTCCTTTCCCACGTCCGAAGTGGCCCCTGTGGTGTCCATGAGTCCCCCTATTTTAATCGTCTGCGCAACGGCAACGGTGGAAAACCCTATGAGACAAACCAATGTCAGGAGTAGCATGAGAAAGTTTTGAATCTTTAGCTTTTTCATATGTCTCCCCCTTATCTTTTGTAGGTTGCTATTAACTTCAATCCATCCTCTTCCTTACAAAAATTGCCCGTTTCACCCCCCTTCGAATCTTGATCTCGTTAAGTCGTTAAGGTTTTGAGTGGTTAAGTTGTTTGGCGCTTTCAATTGACAAATCGTTATTAGCTCTGAAAACAATGAAACCAACAAGGACTAGCTGACCGCCAAAAAAAGCCTAGCTATATTGTCACTCCCGCTCCGCATCCGGTGCAGGATAAACTCTGGCAGGAATCCAGAAGAGTTTCAAATTGCTGGATTCCCGCTTTCGCGGGAATGACATAAAAATTGACAAAATGGGCTTTTCCAGCATCCTGTTTGCTAATATGAAAATGGCCACAGGTTAAAGTAATTCTTGATCTGCCACCAGCGGTAAGCAAGCCCATTGGGCTCGTATATCACAAAGGCACATATGGCCAGACCAAAGGCTGCCTCCTTGATAAAAGAGAAATAAATTAACACCTTGGGATAATATTCTGCCAGCGGAATGCAGGCAATCTGGAGGAGTTCCATGATAACCACCATAAAGAGAGAGCCAAATATGGCCCCGTGTATGGAACCGACCCCTCCGATCAGAATGACACCAACCAACCACAGGGATATGAACCATGGGAAATGCTCCGGGCTCAAGGCAGCCGTATTGCTAACCCAGAATGCACCCGTAACGCCGGCCATAAATCCGGCTACAAAAAATGCGAGGAGCTTGTACCACACAATATTGATCCCTAGGGCCTCAGCGGCGATATCGTTGTCCCTAATAGCCACCCAGGCACGACCGACCCTGGAACGGAGCAGATTGGCCAACACAATCACCATCAAGGTCAGCAGGACGGCCATGACGTAGTAGATCTTGATATCGCTGTCGATGACCCATGGGCCCACTTTGATAGTGCCTGGCGGCAAGGAAAAGGCATGGCCCCTGCCCCCAATCCTGCTCACATACTGCGTGATGACAAAATCAACGGTAATAAAATGGGCGGCCATGGTGGTCAGGATCAGATAAAAGCCTTTCACCTTTGCAGAAGGGAGGCCAAAGAGGACGCTCCATACACCGGCAAAGATGCCCGCGACAATAATGCTTACGGGATAAGCCAGCCCCCAATGCACTATGAATTGGGGCCAGGGAAATTGCAGGACAAGGAGGGTACTCGTGTAGGCCCCCACGGCAATAAACGCCGTGTGTCCCAGCGTAATCAACCCTGTATAACCTATCAGAAGTTGGACGCCCAGGGCACCCATGGCCGTGTATCCTACCATGATAGCCACACCGAGCCAGTATTCGTAATTAGGGCTCAGGCCGAGTAGAGGAATACCAATGAACATGATGGCCAGAAGCAGGATCATCTTCCCTTGAATCAATCTTGTCTGCCACCAGCCCTGATCCTGTCCATAATTCCAGTGATAATCACCACAAGGCAACCAAACGCTCGACATGCAACTACCTCTTTGAAGTGCCTAAAGTGTCTAAAGTGAACTAAAGTGACTAAAGAAAAAATCGAAAATCAAAAATCGAAAATCGCTACACCCTTTCAATCCTCTCCCATCCCCATAGTCCGTAAGGTTTGAAGAGGAGAAAAACGGCCATGAAAACGAAAGGCATGATCTCTTTGACACCACCCGGAAAAAATCTGTCCAGATAGGTTCCGGAAAAATTCTGCAGTACCCCGATAATAATTCCCCCCATAATGGCACCAGGCACGGAATTCAGGCCTCCAAGCACCACGGCGGGCAGAACCAGCAAGCCCAGGTAGCCTATTGAGATATTGACCCCATTGATATTGCCCAGAAGGGCTCCACCAACACCGGCACTCATGAAGGCAATGGCCCACGCGGCCGCATAGACAAAGCGGGCACTGACTCCCAGGGATAGGGCTGCCGTTTCATCATCGGCTGTGGCCTGCATGGAGAGGCCCCATCTTGTGTATTTAAAGAAGGCGACGAATACGATGAGAAGCACGATGGCGAGGATAAAGGACCAGAGGTAAACCGAGGATATTTTGAGATATCCTATGGTAATGGGTTTGATGGAAAAGACGGCCGGGGTAAAGACCCTCGTGTCCGTCCCCCAGATAAATTCCAGCATACCTCGAAAGAAAAAAGAGAGTCCCGCGGTGACCATGATGACGGAGAGGATGGGCTCCCCGATAAGCTTATCCAGAAAGATCCTTTCGGTGAAAACACCCAGGATGATCCCGATGATCAAGGTAATCACGACGCAAGGAATAAATGGTATGCCCATCTCGTAAAGGCCAAGCGTCACATAGGCCCCAATGAGGGTCAGCTCTCCCATGGCAAGATTGAGGACCCCAGAGCACTTGTAGATCAGGACCCAACCGAGGGCGACCAGGGCGTATATCCCTCCCACCAGGATGCCTGTGATCAGTGACATTAAGAAGAGTTCCATGCAGTTAACCCCCCTGGTTAGTAAGCAGTAGGCAGTAAGCAGTAGGCAGTAGGCAGTGAGTGCTACACTCACCTATGAGAGGCAAAACTTGTGGGGCTTATCAATCATCCCATACAGCATTCGATTTACCTCTTCATACCTATCCGTAAGATCCTTATGTTGCTCACTACTGATGTAGCCAAAGTCCTTTGAAAAATCTAACCACACTTCAGTTTCACCAGCTTCTCCAGTGCAATCAACAACTTTACTAACAAAAGCCTTTTGGTACCGTCTTTTCTTCCACGCTTCGGCCAGGTTTGTCGGTACACTTCTTGAAGATTTTCGAATTTGGTCAGTAAGGGAATATTTCTCCTCTTTTGGAAATTCCTTCGTTATCTCATGAATGTCTAAAGCAAGTTGATAGGCCAGTTGGTAAACTTTTAAGTCCTTATACCCCCTGTACTCTCGCCCTATCACGTCCAAGCTCCCACTCAGATGCGCCAGTCCCTACTGCTTACTGCTTACTTCGTACTCCCTACTCCCTACTCGTCATACATTGACTTTCTGGATATGTAGATCGGTTTTTATGCGCTGTTCTCGACCGTCCTCATAAGTGATGGTGGTGTCCATGTGGACTGTCCCTTCCTCGGTATAGAGCGCATCCACAATATCCTTGTACCTGTTTTCCACAAAGGCCCGCCTCAACTTACTGGTCCTGGTCAGCTCTTCATCATCTGCGTCAAACACCTTGTAGAGATTGACAAATTTGTGGATTTTTGCGGGACCTGGCAGGTCCTTGTTTGCCTCCTCTATCTGTTTCTGAACCAGATCATAAACTTCAGGTTTTTGCGAGAGTTCCGGGTAGCTGGTGTAATTAATCTTCTTGTCATCAGCCCACTTCCCGACCACAGAATAATCAACACACATCACTGCGGAGACATAATCTCTTTTGTCGCCAATAACCCAGGCCTCCTGAACAAAGGGACTGAATTTCAGTCTGGTTTCCAGATACTGTGGAGCAAAAGGTCTTCCATCACTCAAGGTCATCACGTCCTTGGAGCGATCGAATACAACCAGGTGTCCGTCTTCATCGATAAAACCTCTGTCACCCGAATAGAGCCAGCCGTCCACCAGTGTCTTTTCGGTCTCCTCGGCCATTTTATAATATCCCTGAAACACAGAAGGGCTCTTGGATACAATTTCGCCCTCTTCGGTGATCTTCACTTCTGTCTCGGGAATGGGCGTTCCTACCGTATCGAATTTTACGTCTCCATCCCTGTGCACAATGGAGATCCCTGCGATTTCCGTCTGCCCATATATCTGCTTCAGGTTGACGCCCAGGGCATGGAAAAATCGAAAATGATCCGGGCCCATGGCTGCGCCACCCGTATAGGCATGTCTGAGTCGGGACATGCCCAGGTGATCCTTCAGT
>JASFIT010000101.1:0-11799 GCA_050122535.1 Desulfobacteraceae bacterium
AACCGCTAGGGTGCTCCCGGGGAAATTCTCCCTTACCGCCTCAATGGCCGGAGTGGACATCACCAAATCCCCAACCCAGTTGGTGGTTCTGATTAATATGCGGTGGATTTTAGTCTTATCTATTGGCTTGTGACCAGAAACGCTCAGCATAACGGGCTTACATTCGAAATTGTCTTCTTTCTGTTGATTTTAACCCATCTGAAACAACTTATCGCAACTCATTTTTTCTTGCACACAAACATCCAATCTTCTCGGTGAAGGGATGGAATCATGGCCGAATCCTTTCTGAACACCCGAATCTCTTGCTGAATAATGAAATGGTTGCTCAGAACTTCCCTGATTATTTTTAGCGTATATGAATAGGGGTGCGCATCCTCTCTGAAAATGGGTAGCCATCTCTCTATAAACCTGCGGGCCGTTGCTATGGGGGGAGGGTGTAGAAAAATACCGAGCACAAATACTCCATCTCTCTTCATGACCCGACGCATTTCTGCCAGTGCCTTGTCAGGATCAATCATGTGGTCCAAGGCATTGACACAGAGCACCACGTCGAAACTTTCATCCGGTTTGGGAATATCTTCGGACGTGCTGCAAATCTTCTCACCCTCGGGGAGCCTTTCCGGATAAGTCTCCAAATAGGAATCCATTAGGGGGTCCAGGTAGGTCTTTAGACCCACACTGAATAATTGCGCCGAGCAGGTTGGCCCGCAACCCACGTCAAGAATAGTTGAATGGGTATCCAGCTGTTCTTCTATCCTTTTTAGAACTGGGCCATAGCGTGATATAACGCGGTCCATTTGGGATTTTAATACACGGTCTCTTTGCCAAAAAGCATCCTCTTTGGACTGTGCAGCGGACCACCGCTTCTCTCGCTCTCCACTACTTTCCATTCCCATTTCCCTCACTTTCACAGTTCCGTGATTTCACATGGCGCTCGGTTGATCTGCGAGGATGCAATATGGTTTCGTCTTCCAGCGCCTGTGGAACCAGAAATACTGGTCCGGATGGGCTCTAACCTGCCTAGCAATGATGCTGGTGAACCGTGCTGTGTTCTCTTCCACATCCTTTGTTTTGTCCCCGGTCTCTATCAGTTCAACTTCAGGCTCAATGAAGATTCGATAACGGCCATCCGCCTGCCTGATAGGAAAAATGGGAATCACAGGAGCCTGAGTTCTTAGAGCCAGAAGCGCCAATCCCTTATTGGTACACGCCCACCTTCCCAAAAACTTCACAAACACCCCGTCATACCAATCCACATTCTGATCCAGGAGGATGCCCACCCCCTTGTTTTCCTTAATCGCTCCTAAAACCCTTCTCATTCCTCGCTGCTTCATGATGATCTCCGTCCCAAACTTTGAGCGCAGCCCATTTACCAGCTCATCCAGAGGCTCAAAATCAATGGGCCTTGCAACCACTGCCCCTTTCATATCACTGAATCGAACAGCTAATGCCGCGGACATGAGTTCCCAATTTCCAAAGTGCCCTGTGAGCAAAAAAACACCCTTTCCTTTCTCAAATGCTTGAACAAGATTCTCTTCCTGCTCAAAGACCACATACTTGCCCAGGTTCTCAGGGTTGAGTCGCATGATATGGGGGACTTCGAAGAACATCTGGCCGAAATGCCTTATGACTTTCCGGTTCAGCCTTTTCGCTTCGGCCTCGCTCATGGAATCTCCCAAGCTTTTCTGAATATGCTCCAGGGATAAGGCTGTCCTTTCAATGGGGATCATGGCGAAGACCGTGCCCAGCATCTTCCCAAAGAACTGCCCTACCCCTAAAGGAATGTACGACATCATCAGAACGATCGTATGCAGCAGCCTATAAATCATATCCTAAACGAATTCCTCCACCAAATTTCCGCAATCTGGATCAGCGTCCCAAATTTTGCCCTACTCACCCCTAATTCCCCCTTCTGAAATCCGAAATCTTTCCACTTTTTCCTCCACCATCTTGAAGAACTTCTCTCGATCATCTAGAAGACTGAACTTGATGGTGAGGTAAGCCAGATCGGGATATGCAGGAACAAAATTCTCCATACGGACCCAGTCTTTTTCTGTTGTTATCAGGTAATCTGCCTTGAGCCTTCTCTTTTCGGTCATCAATTCCTGGATTTCACGGCTCTGGTAGGAATGGTGATCTCTGAAAACCTTGAAGAAAACCAACTCGGCTCCCAGCTCGGTTAGTGTCTTCATGAACACATCCGGACGCGCAATCCCTGCAAAGCCCATGATATCCATGCTATTGATGAGGTCAACATTTTTGACCAATCTTCTACTGGGGATGACGATCTTTTCAGGCAGGTGATCGCTTCTGAAAATGGGTTTGCTCGGAAATCTATTCTTTAGGTCATCTATCAATTCATCAATCGATCCATCAGGTCCGGATCGTGTGATGACTAAGGAATCAGCCCTTTTCAGTTCGGTGACCGGCTCCCGGAGCGGCCCCCGTGGCAAGAGATATCCATTTCCAAAAGGATTTGACGCATCTAGTAGAACCAGATCCAAGTCCCTCTTCAAAGACAAGTGCTGAAAACCGTCGTCGAGTATAAAGAAGTTGGTTCTAAATTTATTGTGGGCGAATTGGCCCCCTAGATAGCGTTTTGGGGCAACAACCACAGGGACTCCTGGAAGTTTCTTGGCCAAAAGATAGGGCTCATCGCCCGCCTCAAGAGGTCCAGCGTTCACCTGATTGCCATCCGAAACCTCCAGGACTTTCCCTTTGTGCCAACCCCCATAACCCCTGGAGAGTATAGCCACCCGATATCCCTCATCCAAGGCCCATTGCGCAAGCATACAGGCCGCCGGGGTTTTGCCCGTTCCTCCTACAGTCAAATTCCCGATGCTAACAACAAACCCTGGCAGGGATCTCCTCTTTTTTCTTTGGTAGGCCGTAAGCCGGAGCCTAACCCCTAATCCATACAGATAGGAGAAGAGTGCTAACGGTAGGGTCGTGGGAGAGATGCTCCTTCTTTCATGTATGCGTGACCAGTTAATGGGACTCATGGGTCATTCGTCATTTGCTCGCCCCGTGAAACGCTTGCCCTGTTAAATCTCGAAGGGCCATTTAACCGGGGCGCCTGAGCGCCTGTTTCACTCGAGTCATTCCTTTATTTGTTATTCGTCAATTCCGAGTGTTCAATCTTCAATTGTCACCCGTCAATCGTCAATCTCTAATGGTCAATCCTCAATGCTTAAAAAGGGAACCTTATTGGCCTGGCTCTATTGTGTCAACGCCTAGTTCCGTCCTCCATCCCCCATTTTATCACGAAAAAGACTTGACCTAACCTAAAGCCATTCTCGTTTACATACTAAAATGATTTTTATTGATTTTTTATTTACTTTAAGTTAATATAACCTAATGTTTTTTAATTAATAAATCAAGGGTTTTTCGGTATCCTCGATTCTTTTCCCTATCTTCCCATCAAATGGGTTCTGTAAGACAAATGGTTTAACAACAAAAAAACGAAAGGGGGTGAAAAAATGGAAGCCTATTGCGTTAAATGCCGAGCCAAAAAAGAGATGAAGGACCCCAAGAGTATAACGATGAAGAATGGCAAACCAGCCACTCAAGGCGTATGTCCAACCTGTGGCACCAAGATGTTCAGAATAGGAAAGGCTTAGTTTCCACTTTACTCCACACCGACCCTGAGCCCCTCGGCCTTGAGCTCGGAGCCGAAAGGTTGGCAGGCTCAGGGTCGGTAGCCCTTGATTATCTGCCCTTAAGATGGGCCTAGGGTCTAGATATTCTTTGTAGGTACTCCCGTGACTCCTGAACCCAAGGAACCCCCTCGTTGGCCAAAATGGACTCTATTCATTTCCTTTCTTATGACCGTGCCAGTTCCATACTTTATGCTGGTTGTAGGCGGCATAGTCCCAACATTCTGCATTATCTTTCTAGCCATCCAAGGACTCCTTGTTGCTTTGCCAAAATTTACGGCTGAAGGATTCTGGATGCTCGGCATACTGTGGACGCACGTCCTGATCCTGGGAGGCCTTCTCTATTTCGCAGCGGCCGGCACTGCCTGGGTACTATTTCGTGTGTTCCCTCATCGCCTTGCCCCCCTGTTTGTGGTGGGGTTGATTGTCGCTCTTTTCGTGACATCCATCTTTGAAATATATCGGGTGCCAGGACACAATAGTGCGCCGACGGCAAATCTATTTCGTGTATTTAGGGATATTACTCATTAAATGCTGGCTACACGGGCCCTTTCCATGCTTGGACTTTGCGCAGCATGGAACCTGAGCACCTTGGGATCGTCGACTCGCACCTTTAGCTGGGGGTCCCTGGCTCAGTCGTTGGGATGTCCCATTCCAGAAATGATGAGAGATAATAGACGTATTTTTCTAATTTTTTTGAGCCTTGGACTCCTTGTTCTTTTCTCCATTCAGTCCGTCGCGGCTACAGATTATGAAGAGAGCCTCGTCGCTCAGAGGGCTTGCGGTATCTCAGGTGTTCCTTGTTCGAACAGGGCTTTTGAGGCAAAACAAATCAGACGGTTTTCTGGAAAAGTTAGTCGAGGTGACGAAGACCTACATCTGAAACTCTCCTCCGGGTCTTTAATTACGCTTACTAATTCCAAGCGTAACAATGAGAGAAGAAAACTCTATTGGTTCATAACCTATTACCAGCATACCGGATATTTTCTCGTCCAAGTTCGTGGCTGGGAAAGCCTCCTCTATTTGATGATCAATGCTTCTAATGGTCAGATTCTGAGTCTTAGCGGCATTCCTATTATTTCAAAGGACCTTAAGCGATTCGTGGTAACTTCTTTGGATTTGGAAGCAGGATACCGCCCCAACAGGATCACTGTTTTTCGTTTTGAAGATGAGGGGATCAAACAAGAGTGGTCTAAGGATTACAAAGCTTCAGGCCCATCAGATGCATTATGGATTAACAACACCGTCATTACCTATTTTGAGAATACCTCTGAGGACGGGGGACGGACGCTCAACAAGAGGCCTGTAAATTTGCAGTTGAAGGAGGGTGAATGGAGAATGCTGATAAAAGAGCAAAAAGAAGAATAACAAAAGCAACATTCAAAACCTTAACACCCCCTAAATCCCCCTCATAGGCCCATCTAAGTCGAAATGGGGCATAGGTTTATAGATTTTACGCCCAATCTGTGGTAAGGCTGACTTCCGTGTTTAACGAACAAAAATGAAGGAGGCAATCGAATGAGGTACTTACTGGCAGTAATTCTTCCGCCTGTGGCTGTTTTGATTTGCGGTAAACCCATACAAGCCATTCTCAACTTGGTTCTGACTCTTCTATTTTGGATTCCGGGGCTGATCCACGCTATATTCGTCGTCAACGGCTATTATGCTGATCAGCGGACAGATAGAGTTATCGAGGCCATAAAAGAAAAGGAATCCGTGTAGTTCTTATTATTGCCTTTGTTTGTTCCCCAAGAAGGAGGAAATCTATGACCAAATCCATCATGAGTATTGAGCTCAGGTTGGCCACTCTTTTCACGATTCTATTATTCTTAATCGGTTGTGAAACCACCTATTACAAGACGATGGAGAAGTTTGGCTACCACAAGCGTGATCTGATGGTTGAGCGCGTTGAGGAGGCCCGCGACGCCCAGGAAGATGCTAAAGAACAGTTTGAATCGGCCTTGGAAAAGTTCAGTAGCGTGCTGAAATTTGAGGGGGGAGAGCTGGAGAAAAAATACAAGGCGCTTAAGGCGGAGTATGAGAAGAGCGAGTCAAAAGCCGAAGCCGTGGGAGATCGTATCGAAGCGGTGGAGGATGTGGCTGAAGACCTTTTTGAGGAATGGCAAGATGAATTGAACCAATATACCAACCAGAGCCTGCGCCGAAGAAGTGAACGTAAATTGAAGCAGACACGAAAACAGTATTCCCAACTCATCAGGGCCATGAAACGGGTTGAAAAGAAAATTGACCCTGTCCTCTCTGCCTTTAGAGATCAGGTGCTGTACCTGAAGCATAATCTGAATGCCCGCGCCATTGCCTCATTGAGAAATGAGTTGGTTTCGGTCGAAGCGGATGTGGCCTCCCTTATCCAAGACATGGAAGCCTCAATCGCAGAGGCCAACACCTTTATTAAGGCCATAGAAAAGGAATAGCTCACCATGAGTCCTTACGACACGCCTGACGAAGAAGAAGTGGACAGGATCAACCGACTCCAACGGGAAGTGTTTGATGAACTATATCACCTGTTTGATCCTCCTCTGCCGGAAGGCGTGCCGAAACGCTTAGAGAGGATCGTTGCATCGGCTGAAATGGTCAACGGTGACAATGTTCTGGACGTGGGCTCTGGTACGGGCGTTTTGGTGCCATTGATTCGAAAATATGGGCCGGCCCGCCTTTTTGCCTGCGATCTTTCAGAGGCCATGCTGAGGCAACTGAAGAAACATCACCCGAATGTGGAGGCCATCGTTTCAGATATTAGGGAGCTTGCCTTACCCGATTTGATTCTTGACGTGGTTTTCATCAACGCATGTTACCCCAATATTGTGGACAAAGTGGGTGCCCTTACAAATCTTGGCAGAATGACCAGACCAGCAGGCCGCATGGTTATCAGCCATCCACTGGGGAAAGCATTTATTGATTCCCTAAAGGAAAAAGTCCCCTTTCCCCTAGATGATTTTCCGGAAAAGTCTGAGGCCGATATCCTGTTTAAACCTTTTGGATTTAGCATAAAAGAGTTTCTTGACGAGCCAGAACTCTATATCCTCGTCCTCACAAAACAGAATTAGCATCCACCGCAAAATCCCCCTACCTCCCTTACAATATAAGGGGGATTTCATAGTGAAGCACCCCGCGCCCCCGCTGAAACGGGATCTCCACTTCGTTCTGACAAGGCGCGGGGCATCCGCAGTAGCCTGTCGCAGCCAAGTGGAGACCCCGTTTTCGGGGCTACGAAGGATGGAAAGGCGAGCGGAACTGCGCCGTAGCGTAGCACCCGCCTTCGCCAAGGCTTCTGCGCGGTCGCCTTTCGCTTCCTCCCCGCAGCAAACTGCGGGGCATCCGCGCGAAGGCGAGTGAAGGTAAATGCCAAAAATGCAGCTGGTTCAGAAGATGGAGGAGACTGTGCCATGAAATTCGGATTTTTGCTATTTCCAGAGCTGGAAGAACTAGATTTTGTCGGTCCCTGGGAAATTATTGGCGTGTGGGGTGAGTTCTTCGAAGGACCTGAACAACGATTGACCATTAGCCAATCCGGTGCAGAGGTGCAATGTGCCAAAGGGCTAAGAATAGTTCCCGACTACAGTTTTGACAGCTGTCCCCCACTCGACTATCTCCTCATTCCAGGTGGCTGGGGAACCCGCAAAGAAGTAGCCAACAAGGAACTCCTTCAATTTGTCAAGAAACAGGCTGACTCCTGTAAGCAAGTGCTGTCGGTGTGCACAGGGGCGTTTATTCTTCAGGCGGCAGGTTTACTCAAGGGGAAAAGAGCGACCACACATTGGCGCTCCCTCGAGCGGTTGCGAGAATTCCAAGAAGTCACTGTAATGGAGCAACGTTTTGTCCGCGATGGTAACATATGGACTGCTGCGGGAATATCAGCCGGCATCGATCTGGCCCTTGCATTTGTTGCTGACCAAGCGGGGGAAGAGATTGCGGGAAAAGTGCAACTCTTTGCAGAGTACTATCCTGATAATGTAAAGTATGGTTCAGCCCACCTCACAGACGAAGCACCTGTTTACGCAAAATCCCCTCAATAAGTGGCGAGTGTATTTGGAACGAAAATGAGATATTGACATTTGCCACTCTTCCGGGATAATCGATCTCCAAGCTGCCCATCCTATCTACACAAAAAAAAGAAAGGTTGCAGATAATGGGAGAAGACGTGGTTGTTCGCTTTGCACCCAGTCCCACGGGCTATCTTCATATTGGCGGGGCCAGGACTGCAATATTTAACTGGCTTTTTGCCAAGAAGAGAGGAGGCAAGCTTATCCTCAGGATCGAGGATACCGACGTGGAGAGATCCTCGGAAGACTCGATCCAGGGAATTATTAGAAGCCTAAAATGGCTTGAAATCACCTGGGACCAAGGGCCCTTTTTTCAATCCCATTTTATTGATGACCATCTGGAAGCGGCTCAAAAACTCTTGGAATCGGGCGACGCCTACAAGTGTTTTTGTACAAAGGAGGACCTTGAACGCAAGCGAGAGACGGCTCGAAAGCAGAAGGGTTCATTGCAGTATGACGGGACTTGCCGTGGTCTTAGCCCCAGCGAAATTAGAGAAAAAGAAGTGTCTGGCACACCCTACACCATCCGGTTGAGAGTGCCCCGGGGGGAGGGTGCTGTTCGGTTTAATGACATTGTATATGGCGGTATTGAAAAAAAATATGAGGACATGGAGGACTTCGTCATCGTTCGATCCAATGGCCAACCCTTATATGTTTTATCCAATGCCGTCGATGACATCCGCGATGGCATAACTCATGTCATTCGCGGGCAGGACGGATTAGCAAATACACCGAAACAGATCCTGATATACAAGGCCCTTGGCGCCGCAGTCCCTGAATTTGCGCATATGTCTTTGGCCCTGGACCCCAAGAAGGCCAAGATTTCCAAGCGAAGGCACGGCGAGATGGTTTCGGTTCAATTCTATCGTGAACATGGCTTTTTGCCCTGGGCATTCGTGAATTTTCTTGCGTTGCTCGGATGGTCCACGCCTGAATCGAAGCAGATTTTTTCCAGAGAGGAACTGATTGAAGCGTTCTCTTTGGAGGGCATCAGTCGGGCCAATTGTGTCTTTGACGTGAGGCATAATGATCCAAAATTTTTTACCGATCCGAAGGCCGTCAGCATCAATGCTCACTACCTTAGAAAACTCCCTGTTGGAGAGATCGAGCCTTACGTCCAGAGCGAGTTAGAAAAGCAAGGACTATGGGATCCTGAGTACGCGGGGGCAAAGCGCCCTTGGTTCCTTGGAACCATTGACTTGATCCGCACACGATTTAATCTCACAACAGACTTTGTGACCCTTGGCCGCGCCTATTTTTCAGACGATTACCCCATCGATTCAAAGGCCCTGAAGAAAAACGTCCTCAAGCACCGAACCCTCAAAGAATGTTTTCCCCTGTTGGCCGACCGGCTGGAAGCCCTAGAGGCGTTCACATTGGAGGAGACGGAGCTGCTGATTCGCGCAATGGCCGAAGAATTGGAAGTCAAGGCAGGGACCTTGATCAATGGTATTCGTACCGCAGTTACGGGTCAGGCGGTTGGACCTGGACTTTTCCATGTCCTTATAGCCTTGGGGCAGCGTCGTGTGACCGAGCGTTTGCGAAGGGCTGTGAATCTCTTTGATCAAATGGTTGACAGCGGGAATGGGCTTGATCCGTCCGCAAGGTCAAGTCCTATCGTGTCAGGGAGTTGTTAGGTGCAAATACTTCACGTTTAGGTGACTATTTTCAAATGAATTGGGCTGTAGCCAAAGCGATTCTCATTCTACCCGGCACGGGTGTTGTCTTGATTCCAGCTGTCCTACTCTGGGTATCTCAGAATACGAGGTTTGCTGCCGACACATCTGACCCTAAGCAAATGGCATTCTGGGTTGGTCTTTGCGCTGTGGTGCTTGGTCTTGTCCTCCTGATCTGGACAATCAGCCTTTTTGCAAGGCTGGGTCGCGGCACCCTGGCCCCTTGGGAACCCACAAAACGGCTCGTCGTCAGCGGACCTTATCGCCACGCAAGAAACCCGATGATCACCGGCGTCCTCTTCATTGTACTCGGGGAAGCCCTGTTGTTTGAGTCGTGGCCTATTGGGATTTGGATGGTGCTCTTTTTCATCACCAACGCCATCTATTTCCCTTTCGTGGAAGAAAAAGATCTTGAGAGAAGGTTCGGAGAGGAGTACGCTCTATATCGAAAAAATGTGCCTCGATGGATCCCACAGTTCCGCCCTTGGGATAAGCCGAGACAAAACAACTCGGGTTCTCCCTGACGAAAGAGATGCTGGAAATGGAAAAATATGTACAATTAGCAAAAGAACTCAAAATGATTGATGCCAAGATCATTTCGCCTCGCGATATTTTTTTTGATATCCGAGCCATATTGAAGTGTCGTTGGGGTTGTGAAGATTTCTCCGAGAATAACATAAGATGCGACACGAGAAATACCACTTTTCAAGAGCGCGTTGATATGGTCAAAAGATACAACCATGTACTCTTGGTTCACTCCCATGATGCCAGCAAATTGAGCAAAGTAGTCCTTGAGGTGGAAAGGGCGGCTTTTCTTGACGGATACTATTTCGCTTTTGCAATCAGAACCTGTAATCTTTGTAAAATCTGCACGGTGCAGCAGGGAGAGCCCTGTCCCACCCCTGATAAGGTGAGACCTTGTGACCAGAGCTTTGGTATTGATGTATACAAGACAGTACGAAATCTGGGACTGCCCTGCCATGTATTGCAGAACAAGAATGGCGCTCAAAACCGTTATGGTTTTGTCCTGCTTAATTAAGTCACCAGAGGAGGCATTATATGGCGGTCAGGGAGGTTCTCCTTCTGGGCAATCCTATCCTCTTTGAGACCAGCAAGGCACTCCGGAAGCAGGATTTGACTCAGATTGCAGGAGTCGTGACAGACCTACACGACACACTGATGGCCTTCAGGGAGCGGTACGGCGTGGGAAGGGCCATCGCAGCCCCGCAGATCGGTGTGATGAAACGCCTTGTTTACATGTATATTCATGAACCTGTGATCTTCATAAATCCTGTATTGGACAGCGAGAGCGAAGAAATGATGGAACTCTGGGATGACTGCATGTGCTTCCCTGAGTTGCTCGTGAAGGTGAGCAGACACAACAGGTGCCGTATCAGATATCAGAACATGGACTTCGGCAAGGAAGAAATGTGGCTGGAAGATGATTTATCCGAGTTACTCCAACATGAGATTGACCATCTGGAGGGCATACTCGCCGTGTCACGAGCCATCGACAGCCATTCATTCGCCTTGAGAAGCCAGAAACAGCGCCTGGAGAGAGAACATGCCCTTGTACCTGGAAAATGAATTTGATCCATCCCAACGCCCTCTTGTCCTTGACCAAATAGCTGCCGCGATTACCGTGATCGATCTGGAGGGCCGTACGCTCTATTACAACGATTACAGCGCCCAAGTTCTGGACCGCAAGCCCGAATATCTGGGAAAGGATGTTCGCCTTGAAGTTGATGGCCAACTAACTGCTGTTATTCAAACCGTTACCATAAAAACTTAGACGCTTATGGATGATAGAGCCCCTCATACGATACAAGGCCTTGTCCGCTCCACCTCAGCAGTAGCCGCATGAAAAACTCGTCAACACGCAAAGCATTCGCCCTTGCCAACTGGAAAATGGCGATGACCATCTCAGAAGCCCTTGCATTTGCACGAGAATTTCGTGCTGCGGTGGGCAGCCTTGCCCAATCCCTGGATATTGTTCTCTGTCCACCATTTACTGCACTCCATGCATTGTCACAAGCCCTGAGCGACACGCCTATCGATTTGGGAGCTCAGAATGTATACGCTGCGTCTGACAAAGCCCATACAGGGGAAATTTCTGCCATGCTACTGGCCGATGTGGGGTGCAGATGGGTCATGCTAGGCCATTGGGAGATCCGTCGAAGAACGGGTGAAAGCGAAGTGGACTTCAACAAAAAGATGCAGGCGGCGTTTCAGGCTGGGCTGCATCCTATCCTTTTGATGGGAGAAGAGACTCACGAGCGGGGTGAGGCTCAAGCGGCACTGGCATCTCGTCTTCCCATTATGTTCGCAGACTGTGAGCCTACAAAAGTGGCTCAGGCGGTCATCGTTTACGAACCGGAGTGGACAATCGGGACACAGAAACCCGCG
>JASFIT010000102.1:0-11650 GCA_050122535.1 Desulfobacteraceae bacterium
ATGAGGCGTACAGAGAAGTACGCCGCAGTGACGAGGGATGAGGGTGACGCAGCAGATGGGCGTTTTCCGACAGCCTCTCTAGAAGTATTGCATGCTGGTCTTCTTAAACTCCTTCTCACTGAAGAGCAGAATATAATCTTCAATTCCCGTCTCATTTGAGATTCCTTGAGCTATTCTAATACATTCCTGCTCATTATCCCCGTGGATCATGGTATAGAGGTTGTATTTCCAGTTCTTCTGTGGCCGCCTCTCATAACAGTGGGTAACTTCACGGAATTGGGCCATTGCCTCTCCCACTTCTTCCACCTTATGTTCCGGCACAAGCCAGGCAACCATGGCGTTGGAGCTGAATCCCGCTTCCTGATGGCGCAATGTGGCCCCAAATCTCCTGATAATCCCCCTCTCTTTCAGGGATCTAACCCTTTCCACAAACTCATCTTCGCTAATTCCTATCTTTTCGGCCATCACGGCAAAGGGCCTGGGGTCCAGTGGGAGGTCTCCCTGAATGAGTCCGATTACCTTCTTGTCTAACGCATCAAGTGTTGCCATATGAGGTGTCTCTCAATACCTATTTAACACGCTAAATAAGAAACCCGCAAATGTATTTGTTCTACATTTGAAAAATTCCCATGTGGGAATAACCAATGCCCCCTATCTTGTCAAGAATAAAGGAGATCTATTCACTTTCGCCAAAATTACATGCCGATATTCGACTTAGGACTCCGATTGCGCCTCAGTCGAACTGCTCTCTGAACGCCTACTAAAGGGCGTTTTATTAAACTTGAAAACTTAGGCCAAATCGTATATGAATACCCTGCCAGCCTAGCACCTGATTCTCCTGCTGATGAAGGATTTGCTGAGCTTTGCACCTATTTCTTGGGAAAGCCCACCAGAATTGGCTGCTGCGTTGATAGATCATTCTTGGAGTATGCATGTTACCTTACCTGAAAATAGCAGAGCAAAGGATCAGAGAGGCCCTGGAAAGAGGGGAATTTGATGATCTACCAGGCCAAGGGGAACCATTGAACTTCGAAGACGATAGTCGTGTCCCAGAGGATCTCCGATTGGCTTACAAACTACTGAAGAACGCAGATTGTCTTCCACCCGAGCTTGCGCTCAAAAAGGAGATCAGGCAGATGGAAGATATGCTGGAGAGCATTCCAGATGAAAAAGAAAAGTACCGTCAAATTAAACAGATCAATTACAAAATCATGAAATTGAACATGATGGGCCATAAGTCTCCCCTACTGGAGGAAAAGGAGATTTATTACAAGAAGTTGGTCGAAAAATTTGACAAAAAGTAAAGCTCGCCGTGCCAAAGCCTGGAGCAACCAGGTAAAGGCGAGTGACCCAACAAAGAGCGGGGCGTTTTCATCATGGACATGAAGAGGGACTATTATGAGGATATCCAACTTCTTGACAGTAAGGTCCTCTGGTTCTGGTTCATGGTGCTCATTGCCTTCCTAATCCTCTTTCCTCTCTTGATCCAGAAACTTACGGGATCCTCCTACTACATTTATATGGCCAACTATATGGCCATTCACGTCATTGTTACACTCGGTCTAAATATCCTTGTGGGCTATACCGGCCAGATCTCCTTGGGACATGCAGGGTTTTTCGCTCTTGGCTCCTATTTCACTGTACTTTTCATGACCCACCTGAATTTCCCTTTTCTCCTTGCACTGGTGCTCGCAGCTTTCATTGCAGCCTTTTTCGGCTTTATCCTGGGCCTGCCGGCTCTCAGGTTGGAGGGTCCATATCTGGCTATCGCCACACTGGGATTTGGCATGGCAATCACCCAGGTCATAGGGCGCTGGCAGATCTTTGGAGGAAGGATGGGCCTGGAGGCGCCCCCTTTGGATCTATTTCAACCTTTTGGCTCTTACGTTCTTGAGACCGATGCGCAGAAGTATTTCTTGATTGTCTCTATTGCGTTTCTCATGGTCATGGCGGCGCGCAACCTGATGAAAACCAAGGTGGGTAGGGCGTTTATTGCAATCCGCGATAGCGATATTGCAGCAGAGACCATGGGCGTGAACCTGGTCTATTACAAAACCCTCGCCTTTGCCGTTAGTGCCTTTTATGCGGGTGTTGCCGGCGGGCTTTTCGCTTTTCTGCTCGGTTTTATTAATCCAAGCACATTTAACTTCATCCTCTCCATTTATTTTCTGGCGTTCGTGATCGTTGGGGGATTGGGCTCCATTTTTGGCTCCATTATGGGTGGAATCGTCATGACATGGCTCATGCTGACGTTGGACAAGATCCAGGAACTGCCCCACATCGGGACTGCTTTGGTCTCATTTTCAAAGGGCTGGATGAGCTTGACCGGCCTACCCAACGTTGCAAGCATCATCTTCGGCTTAATCATTGTTTTGATCGTGGTGTTTGAGCCACTAGGTCTCTACGGCTTTTGGATAAGGACTAAGATCTACTGGAAGACTTGGCCATTTTAACACCCCCACCCATACCCTCCCCCTCAAGGGGGAGGGTATGGGTGGGGGTGAGGGAGTAACTCTATGTTTCTCCAGCTCATCATAAGCGGACTCTCATATGGCAGCCTGTATGCACTCATCGCCTTGGCCATGGTGATCATCTACAAGACCTCAGAGGTCCCCAACTTCGGCCAGGGTGAAATGGGTATGATCTCCACGTTTGTGGCCTATATGTTGCTCGTCTCCTACGAGCATTCCTTTGCCCTTTCCTTCCTTGGGGCGCTCTTTTTTGCTGCTGCTTTAGGCGCATTTTTGGAGTTTGTTTTCCTAAGAAGGGCGAAAGAACCCAACATCCTGAGCCTTATCCTTATCACATTGGGTTTTCAGATGATGCTTTACGGTGTTGCGAGCTGGAAATGGGGCGCAGAACAGAGGGATCTCCCCTTCCCAGTCTCCGACTTTGACACGGTTAGTCTGGGGCCTGCCGTGTTGAGCTATCTGAATGCTGCCACGCTCCTCATCACGCTCATATTGATGTTTCTCCTTTTTCTTTTCTTTAGATACACCAAGGTAGGGATCGCCATGAAAGCGACCCAACAGAACGCCATGGCTGCACGAATCAACGGTATTCGTACCAACAGGATCCTCTCAATCACCTGGGGGATGAGTTCGGTCATAGGGGCTGTTGCAGGGATGTTGCTGGCCCCTATTGCAACGCTGGATCCATCTCTTATGTTGGACCCACTTTTGAAAGGTTTTGCCTCAGCCGTCCTTGGGGGTATGACCACACTGGTTGGCGCCGCACTCGGGGGATACATGCTGGGGATTATCGAAAACCTGTTTGGCGGCTATGTCTCCCTTGAATTTAAATCAGTGGTTGCCTTTGGAATCATCGTACTCGTACTCTGCTTTAGACCGAGTGGACTTTTTGCCAGACATTATGTGAGGAAGGTCTAGTTCCAATTCGGAAGTCGGAAGTCAGAATTTGGAAATTGGAAGCGGCGAAGAGCCAAGCAGCTAGAAAACGTTAGCAAATGACGGATGACCAATGACTAATGACCAATTTTTCGCTGTGGATCGCCTAACGATCAGTTTTGGCGGACTTATGGCCGTGGACAGAGTCGGTTTCAATGTGAAGCCTGGCAGCATCTTCTCCATTATAGGACCCAATGGGGCTGGCAAGACCACCATTTTCAACTGTGTCAGCGGACTTTATAGACCTGATGCGGGGGCTATCATTTTCAAGGGAGAAGATATAACGGGGCTTAAACCCCACAGGGTTGCCCAGAAGGGGATCGCCAGGACGTTTCAGAACATTGAGCTCTTCTCAAGAATGACGGTTATGGAAAATCTGATGCTCGGACGACATATCCATATTGAGACAGGCATATGGAGAGGTGCCACCTTTTATAGAAGAGGGTCCAAGGCAGCTAAAGAGGAGATCAAACACCGAGGGAGCGTGGAAAAGATCATTGACCTCCTGGATCTACAGTCTGCGAGAAACCAGTTTGTAGGGGCCCTCCCGTACGGTACCCAGAAATTGGTAGAACTGGGGCGGGCGCTGGCGCTGGAACCTGAACTTCTGCTTCTGGATGAACCTTCTGCGGGTATGAACTCCGAAGAAAAGCAGGATTTGATATTTTGGATCAAGGATATTCAAGACGAGCTCGGGGTCACGATTTTGTTGATCGAACACGATATGAAAATGGTCATGGATATATCTGACCGTATCTTGGCCATCAATTTCGGCAAACCCATTACGGAAGATATACCTGACGTGGTTCAGAATCACCCTGAGGTCCTAAAGGCTTACTTGGGAGAGGATGAGTTCATTGAGTCTGCTGCTTGAGATAAAAAATATAGAAACTTTCTACGGCCTAATCTACGCACTTCGCGGGGTATCCCTGGCCGTGGAACTTGGGACCATAACCACTATTCTTGGAAATAATGGCGCGGGTAAGTCGACCATTTTAAAGACCGTTATGGGCCTGTTGGATGACCAACCGGACAAGGGAACCATAGAGTTCACGGGGAAACGAATTGATGGCAAGGATCCAGAAGAGATTGTTAGAATGGGTATATCCTATGTGCCGGAGGGAAGAGAGGTCTTTGAAGAGCTGAGCGTGAAGGAAAACCTCCTAATGGGCGCCTATATAAGGAGAGACCGCAGAGGAATACAAGAGGACTTCCAGCAGATATACAGATATTTCCCTGTTCTCAAACAAAGAGCGGACCAGTGGGCCGGCACCCTTTCTGGCGGCGAGCAACAGATGCTTGCCATCGGCCGGGCCCTCATGAACCGGCCCAAACTCCTCTTTCTCGATGAACCATCCCTGGGGCTTTCCCCCATTCTCGTTAAGGACATCTTCACCATCATCAAGAGTATTAATCATGAGGGCGTTACCATTTTGCTGGTTGAACAGAACGCACGCATAGCCTTAGCCATGTCTGATTTCGGTTTGATACTAGAAAACGGTCGATTCGTCATGAAGGGGAAGTCCAAGGAACTCATGGAAGACAAGGACGTCCAGGAATTCTATATGGGAATTCGCTCCGAGGAGTCCGCCAAGGGCTATCAACGCTGGAAGAGAAAGAAGAGGTGGAGATGATTCTGTGTGGTCGTATTGGAATTCCATATGGCAAATATTCTATGAGTGTATGTTCCCGATTTCCATATTGACGCGAGACGAGGGTACGGAGGGATGAAGGGACGTATGACCTCTGATTACTGCTGGGCACACAAATTTATAAATGACGACAAATGGGAGTCAACACCAATATGAACCTGGAAACTGTTCCCCAGGTATTTAAGCGGACTGTCAAAAGGTATGGCGACCGCGTGGCCATGCGCAAAAAGGAGTATGGCCTCTGGCATGATATCTCCTGGAATGAATACTACCGGCTCGCCAAATATGTGGGTTCGGCCCTCATTTCTATGGGCTTAGCCAAGGGAGATTGTGTCTCCATCATCGGAGAGAATTGCCCTGAGTGGGTGATTATTGACCTGGGTGTCCAAGGCGCCGGAGGGGTTGCGGTGGGGGTCTATACCACCAACGCCTGGCCCCAGGTGGAGTATGTGGTTAAGAACTCTGAATCCAGGTTCTTCTTTGTGGAGAACGAGGAACAACTGGATAAATGGCTCCAGTTCAGGGATAACGTTCCTTCTTTGGAAAAGGTGATTGTGTGGGATCTGGAGGGTCTGAGACATTTCAAAGACCCCATGGTCATGACCTATGACGATCTCCTAGATATGGGCCGTCAGATCGTGGAAAAGGAACCGAACCTTTACGGGCAACGGTCAGACCAGATCAACCCGGAGGATCTCTCGGTTCTTATTTATACCTCGGGCACTACAGGCCCGCCAAAAGGAGCCATGCTAACCCACAAAAATGTTACCTGGATGGCACAGGCCGTCCACGGACCCGTGCCTCTCACACCGGCTGACGAACTCTTATCCTTTCTCCCCTTGTGTCATATTTTTCAGCGTCTCTTTTCCGTGTTTGTCCACATCAATTATGGTTACACAGTGAATTTCGTGGAGAGTCTGGATACGGTTATAGATAACATGAAAGAGATATCTCCAACATTTGGTATCGCGGTTCCTCGTATCTGGGAGAAATATCTTTCTGCCATTTATATAAGGATGTCTGACGCCACCCGTTTCAAAAGACTTGTCTATTACATCGCCTTCAAGATTGGGCAGAAACGGGCCACATTGAGGCTTAATTTCAGGCCGGTCCCCTTTTATCTTGAGGGACTTTATTGGCTTGCGTACTCTGCGGTGTTCAGAAAGCTTAAAGAGAGACTTGGATTTGAAAGGATGAAAGTGGCTGTGTCAGGTGGCGCCCCCATTGCACCCGACGTCCTTCAGTTTTTCCATTCAATCGGCCTTAATCTTATCGAGGGTTATGGCCAGACAGAAGGAACCGCTGTAACCACTGCCACCATCGTTGGTCAATCAAAGCTCGGAACCGTGGGAACTCCCCTCGCTGGTGTTGAAGTAAGGATAGCAGAAGACGGAGAGATAGTGGTGAAATCTCCTGGCGTATTCAAGGGATACTATAAGAATCCCGAGGCCACAGAAGAGACGATCAAGGACGGGTGGATGTTTTCCGGTGACGTGGGAGAGATTGATGAAGATGGATATCTAAAGATCACGGATCGTAAGAAGGATATCATTGTCACTGCAGGAGGAAAAAACATTACCCCCCAGTACATAGAAAATAAGCTAAAGGCCAGTTCCTATATCAATGACGCCGTAGTTATCGGAGATAAGAGAAAGTTCCTCAGTTGTCTCATCATGATCGATGAGGACAACGTGGTCAAATATGCCCAGGACAACAAAATACAATTTTCCACTTATAAGGACCTCACCCAGAGCCCTGAGATCATAAAATTGATCCAGGGCGAGGTGGATAGTGTGAATGAGACTCTATCCCGTGTGGAAGAGGTAAAGAAATTCACATTGCTTCCTAAGAGACTTTATGAGGAAGATGGTGAGGTCACTCCCACCATGAAGGTCAAAAGAAGATATGTGAATGAGGCCTTCAGTGATCTGATTGAAGCCATGTATAAAAGGCGGTAATTTCGTTGGACATACGATCAAGATGTCTTAAATAAGAAGGAGGAGGAATATGAAAAAAAGAAACTTAATGATGGTGACAGGTTGTGTTGTGCTCATGACTTTTATGTTTATTCCTATAGCCCTTGCACAAAGAGGCGTCACAGATACAGAGATACGCATTGGACAGTGGGGACCCCAGACCGGACCCGCAGCCCTCTGGGGTGCCGTGGCCCGCGGAACGGGATGTTATTTTGACATGATCAACGCAGAGGGTGGGATTCATGGCCGCAAGATCACCTACTTCCTCAGAGATGATGGTTACATGGCTCCCCGGACCAAGGCCATCGCCAAGGAATTGGTGGACGACAAACAGATTTTTGCCTTTGCCTGTGGTGTTGGGACCGCAAACGGCATGGCTGTCAAAAAGTATTTAAACAATAAGCGGGTGCCGTGGGTGGGTCCTGCCACGGGATCAACCCATTTCGCTTTCCCACCCACGAAATACCTGTTTGCCCTCTATCCCCTCTATATTGATGAGGCCGCTATCCTGATCAACTATGCGGTCAAAACGATGGGAAAAAAGAGAATCGCATTTTTCTATCAGAACGACGATTTTGGTAAAGAAGGACTTGTCGGCGCCGAGTATGCCCTTGAAAAACTCGGCATGAAACTGGTGGCATCTGTATCGGTAGAAGTCCTGGACTCGGACCTCAGCTCCCACGCCATGAAGCTAAAAAAGGCAAATCCTGATTGTGTGATCATGTGGGTCCTTCCCAAACATGGGGCCATCATACTGGGGACTGCTGCCAAAATGGGCCTTAAAACCCAGTGGATGAGCACAAGCACTTTGAGTGACACACCAATCATGTACAAGATCAGCAAAGGGCTTTTCAAAGACGTGATTCTGACTTCTTTTGGCGAGCTTCCTGATTCCCCGTCTGCTCTCATGGGCAAGTACAAAGTGGCCCACGATAAATTTGCCCCCAAAGACCGCTGGGGCATCTTCTTCTATGCAGGATTCCTTTTTGCAGAACCCATGGTGGAGGCCATGAAGAGGGCTGGCCGGAATCTTACGGCGGACACCTTTGTAAAGGGTATGGAGAGCCTGAAGGATTTCCAGGGAATCGGTCCGAAAATCAGCTTTGCCCCCAACCAGAGACAAGGGGTGCGCTCCATGTACATCGCCAAATGCGCAGAAGGAGGAAATCTGGTACGGCTCTCTGATTGGATGACCTCTGATGTGGATATTCAGGTGTTGCTCAAACGCCTTGGTAGATAGCCAGTTATCGAAGACGCCCTGTCCCTACCCTTAAGATTGTTATCTAAAGAAGTAGGTGACAGGGCGTTTGATTTATTCTTAGAGACTACCTCAATTCTTAGTTGACTATTTTATCACGAGATTGCTTCGTCCCCCGCATCAAGTGCGGGGTCCTCGCAATGACTTCACTATTTTTGTTCCTGTCGTTGCGAGCCCTTCGAATTCCTCAGGGTAAACTCCGCGAAGCAATCTCATTGCATCTCTCGCCAAGTATTTCTTACTTTACTCCGGACTACCCCTCTGTAAACCATCAGTTACTATCAAACTCCCGATCAACTCATCAATATTTGTTATCTCTTTTTCCTCGCAAAAATTGCTGATTCCTTCCAGGATATCTAGCGTCGCTCTGGGATTTACAAAATTGGCTGTGCCCACTTCTATGGCCCGTGCCCCGGCGATGAGGAACTCGAGGGCATCCGTGTGCTCCATGATTCCGCCGACGCCGATGACAGGTATATTTACGGTTTTGACCACTTGACGAACCATGTACACCGCTATGGGCCGGATAGCCGGACCTGACAGACCCCCGGATATATTGGCCAGCTTGGGTCTACGGCTCTCAATATCAATGGCCATACCCGTCAGAGTGTTGATGAGAGAAAGTGCATGCGCACCTGCCTCTTCAACGGCCTTGGCCACGAGACGGATATCCGTTACATTCGGGGACAATTTGACAACTACCGGCTTATCCGTATTCTTTACCACCCTTTCTGTTACTTGTGCGGAAACATCGGGATCCTTGCCAAATACCATGCCCCCGCATTCCACATTAGGGCAGGAGATATTCACCTCCAGAGCGGATATTCCATCAACCCCTTTCAATGCATTGGCCAGTTCCCCATATTCGTCGATGCTGTGCCCATAGATATTAACGATCACTTCCGTGTCCACACTCTGAAGCCAGGGCAGTTTCTCTTTCATGAATCTATCTAGGCCGATGTTGGCCAGACCGATTGCATTCAACATCCCGCATGGGGTCTCCACGATCCTGGGCGGGGGGTTACCTTCTTTTGGCTCTAGGGAGAGCCCTTTGACGATCATGGCGCCCAAGAGATTAAGGTCCACAAGGCCCTCAAACTCTCGGCCATAACCAAAAGTCCCTGACGCGGTCATGACCGGATTCTTCAGTTCCAACGGGCCCAATTTCACCCTTAAATCAGGCTTAGACATGATGAGTTCCCACTGCTTACTGCTTACCTGTCCGCCTCGGCTGAGCCTAGCGATGCCGGGCGGGCTCCCTACTGCTTACTCCGATCTCATAGACTATCCCAGTCTATTGATTGGACCGGAAATACGGGTCCGTCGGCACACACATGGTAATAGGCGCAGCTTTCATTTTTGGAGGCCTTTATGGCACATCCCTGGCATGCCCCTAATCCACAAGCCATAACTGCCTCAAGGGAGGCCTGGCAGGGTAGCTTTTTCTCGAGCGACACAGCGGCCACCTTCTTAAGCATAGGTTCCGGGCCACAAGTAAAAATAGATAAAGCCTTCTTCTCTGGACTGCCGTCCCTCAAAAAGGCTTCCATGAGATCTGTGACTGGACCCGCATGACCCACAGTGCCATCATCCGTAGCTATGGAGACGTCTATGGCGATGTCACCCATTTGATCAATCCCTATTATTTCATCCGCAGAAGCGAAACCCGTCATCAAATAACCAGGTCCAGAGTTCATGTTCTGTATCAAGAAAAAAAGTGGAGCAATGCCAATGCCCCCTGCAACCAAAAGGGAGGCTTGATTGCTCTTTGGCAGATCGAACCCTCTACCAAGTGGCCCGAGTAATGAAAGCCTCTCACCTTCTCTTGTTTTGGCCATGATAGCGGTCCCCTTACCCACCACGCGGTAGAGGATAAGCAACAGTTCACCTTCTTTGGTGCCCGCTATGGAAAAAGGTCTTCTTAACAGAGGATCCGTCCCGGACCGCACACGAACCATGACAAACTGTCCCGGTTCTGCTGCCGCCACCACCTCGGGAGACCTCAATCCCATCAAATAGGTATGAGGGGCGATCTCTTTGTTGGATACAATCTCTGCATAATGTTCAAACATAGTTGCGCCCAAGCATACCCCACAATGGTTTAGGATAAAAGTAATATTTTAGGACGCGAAGGTCACACCTCTTGCGCTACTCCTCTGTGGGAAGCCTTTCTAAAAACTTCTCCGAAACCTTTTGAGCGATGAGTGGCGCATTCCCTCCCGCACGATTATTAATGATCACATTGACACTGATGCCCTTCCTGATCGCGGCTGACATGATATCTACCGTCTCTTCAACCATATGATGACTCATCATTCCATCAATCAGTTTGTCGAATGGATAGGCCTTCAGATATGCCTCCTCATACCGCACCCTCAATGGCGTCATCAGCCTGACAATGCATTGATTGTCAGCATTCAGGAACTTTCCATTGCTCTTATTTAACTGTCTCCGGAGCGGCGGTAACCACGTCCAGTGTGAAAGCACCTGCCCAATGCCATATTTCTCCAGAACCTGAAAATATGGCGGTGAAAGAAGAGACTCTGTCCTCAGTTCTACGTGGTAACGGTCATCTTCTGGAATATCACCGAAAAACCGATCCATCTCTTCGGCGCTTTCTGCCGGGGAGACTCTCTCTTTTTTCGGCTGATATTCCTGCTCAAAAATGAAGGCCTTGAGATGGGGACCCAACAGGTCTGTTGCAGGGGCATAGAACTGATCTGAAAAGATGTCAGGGTTGAGATAGTCAGGGTTTTCAACAAACTTGCCGCCCCTCCAAAGCCGTTTAGCAAAGACCGATTGGGGCACTTTCAGGATCAGCCGATCATGCTCACGCAGGTGTCTTCTGTAGGTCTGGAGGACATGGTAGTTCTGGGTGGGTTGTGAATCTTTGTCTATCAGGGCTCTATAAAAGGTGAAATCCAGCTCCAAGACGGAGAAGTGTTTAAAGTACTCCTCAACACTCTCCACAGGCAGGACTTCCTCCTTTAGAGACTTCCCGCCAACCCTTTTGGACCTGCTTGTTGTTCTTCTCCTGTAGCGCTCCTCTGAGTAGATCTGCCCAATCCAGCCGGCATATCTGTCACTGGCTGTGCCCACGAAAACGTTGGGGTGAAGATCACGAAATTGAAATTTTTCCAATCCCTCAGCTTTTCCTTTCGTCATGCTCACTCCCCATGGCAGAATTCGGGTTTCACAGAGCCCTTGGTAGGCATGTATGTTATAAACGCGTCCTTACACAGTTCAAGAGCCATATCCCGAATTCTCGCATGCATATCCGCGGCCCAAAGAGACTGTCTCGCAATTTGTCATCCCGGCCAAGTCCCGCGCAGCGGGATGCGAGCCGGGATCCAGAAT
>JASFIT010000103.1:0-11505 GCA_050122535.1 Desulfobacteraceae bacterium
TACGGCGAATTATCAAAGGACTTACACACTCACCATGTTAGGTCCGGATGGTACGGGTCTTGGCGGTGTGAACCCGTTGCCAGGTTTCCATGTTTACGATGAAGGAACCGTTGTCCCTATAACTGCCGCGCCTTCAGCCACTCCTGCACCAGGATCTGTATTTGTGCAGTGGAATGACATCCTTTTCACAGGCCACATAACAGATCTGAATGCGGCAAGCACGACGGTCACCATGAATGGTGATGTGGTCATTAATTGCACATTTAGCCAGACCTATGAGATATCCATGAATGATCCATCTGTGACGGAAGGAGGGACGGCGCAGTTTTCCGTAGCGGTCACCCCGGCGGTCATTAGCGGCGACACCGTTACGGTCAATTACAATTCCAATGGCATTACAGCCACAGAAGATACGGATTTTACGAACGTAGACGGTGGTAGCCTGACCTTTACGGATCTCTCTGCAAATCCCCAGACTATCGATGTGGATACGGCAGGAGACACTGATGTTGAACCCGATGAGACATTTACGGTTGATCTTAGCAATGAGAGTACCAATGTGGCCGTCATCGATAACCAGGGCCTTGGTACCATCCAGGACAATGATCCCTATGTGGTCTCCATAACGGATGAATCGGTTGCAGAAGGTGACACAGCTGCCTTTACTGTGAGCGTGAGCCCGGCCGTTCTTGCAGGGGACACGGTTACGGTCAATTACAGCTCCACAGGGGTAACTGCCGCTGAGGGTACTGACTTTACCAGTGTGGACGGCGGCACCCTGATCTTTACCGCAGCGGCTCCGGGCCCACAGGCGATCAATGTGGATACGGCCAGTGACAGCGACGTGGAGATAAACGAGACATTTACGCTTGATCTCAGTTCCAGTAGTGCGCTGACACCTACCCCGATCGCAAACAGCAGTGGTACGGGCACCATCCAGAACGATGACTTCTACGGGATTTCCATCAGTAACGCAGCGGCTGTAACCGAGGGCAGTCTAGCCACCTTCACGGTAAGCCTTGACCAGGATGTACTGGGCGGACAATCCGTCAGCGTGCAATGGGCCACGGCTGATGATACGGCCTCACAGCCGGGCGATTACGATCAGGAGCTTCCCGCCCCCCTGACCTTCAACGCGGGGGAGGGACTGGCCGGTAAGACCATCCAGGTGCAGACAAGAGACGACCCTCTTGTGGAGAATCAAGAGCGCTTTTTCGTCAATCTGAGCGGTCCCAGTGCCAATGCAACGATTGCTGATGGTCAGGGAGAAGGTTTTATTGATGATGATGGGGTTGACGCCTATACGGTATCCATAAGCAGTGTTACCACGCCCACTGTGCAGGAGGGTATAGATGCCAATGTGACCTTTACCGTGTCCGTGGCCAATGTGGACGCAAACGGTGTGATAGGTACGGTCAGTATTGATTATGCCACTTTGGAAGGTACTGCCAAGGATGGCACGGACTATACGGGAGCCAGCAACACCTTGACATTTAGCGGGATGACCAGTTCCCAGGATGTGGTTGTTCCCATTCTAAATGACGTCCATGTGGAAAGTGACGAGGATTTTCAGTTTGATTTGAACACCCCTGTCAACTGTACTATTGCAGGTACCGATCCTGAGACAGTCACCATCCAGGATGAGATTGCTGACACATATGACCTCTTGATTCAAAGCGTGACACCCTTCCCCGCAAACGAAGGTACAGATAACACAGTCACATTCACCTTGGCCCTCTTAAACGTGGATCCCGCAAACGGAGTCACCATACCCGCACAGGTAAGCTATCTCACAAGTGGGGGTAACGCCACACCAGACAGTGATTATGTTGCTATCTCACCCGCGGAAACTCTGACGTTCTCCAACGCCACTGAGACGGTAGATGTGACTATCAACAATGACACTCTGGTTGAAAATCTCGAAACGTTTCGGCTCCAATTGGGCAGTTTTGTGGGTGCTCGCGCCGGCTCCATTATCAATCCATTTCAGATGATGACGATCCTGGATGATGACGACACCTATGATATCTCTATCCAAAGCGTGGCGCCTTCCCCTGCAGAAGAGGGTACAGACAACACGGTGACATTTACCCTGGGACTCGCCAACGTGGATCCCACACACGGTGTTATAGGCACTGTGCAGGTAGACTATGCCACAGGGGGTGGCACCGCCACACCAGACAGCGATTATCTCTCCAACTCCGGCCAGATGACATTTACCAGCGACACCGAAGCAGTCGATGTCACGATCCAAGATGATTCTCTTTTCGAGTCTAACGAAACCTTTGGTTTCTCACTCTCTGCTTTTGATGCAGGAACCCGCACTGGCTCTATTACCAACGGATCGGAGACGGTGACCATAGTCGATGATATCGATACGGATAAGTATGGCGTATCCATAGAGGCCGCGGAAACCGTCACAGAGGGCGCGGCTCCTGGAACGGTCACCTTCACCGTGACGCTGGACCAGCAGGTTCCTGGCGGTGCGAGCGTTGATTTTGCCACAGCGGACGGCTCTGCCGTGGCAGGTGCAGCAGGAAGCGGTGATTACGATTCGGCTTCCGGAACTCTAATTTTCTTGCCCACCGAGACAAGCAAGGATATCACCATAACTGTCAATAATGACTATCTGGATGAAGATGCCGAAACCTTTGACGTGGATATCACCAGCGCTGATCCCAATGTAAGTGTTACGGCCAGCAAAGGGGTCAGTACCATTACGGATAACGACCACACCCTTACGCTCACCAAAACGGGAACAGGCGCGGGCGTTTCTACGGCCACGGCAAGCGATGGAGACAAGACCGGCTTACCAGGCGGAACCGCTGATGATGCCTTTGTCTATGAAGAGGGCGACGTGGTCACACTCACGGCAACGGACACCTATCCAGCCCAAGGTTCCCTGTTTAAAGGGTGGAGCGGAGATTTGGTCAGTACGGATTATGTCACCACCGTGACCATAGATGCGCCCAAAACCATTACAGCCGATTTTAACGCTACTTACGCTTTTGCCATACGAGAGGCCGGCTCAGGTCTTTTGGAATCCACAGTGACGGCAGGTCCAGGTGGAGATGGTGCCCGTTTTCCGGGGGGCATTGCAAACGCTGACTATCTCTACGAAGAGGGGGACACGGTTTCTCTGATAGCGACCGACACCACGCCGGAAGCGGGATCAGAATTTCAAGATTGGACCGTTGACAGCGGTAACCCAGGGGCTGGTTTTAGCCTCACCGCGAGTAGTACGACCGTGACCATAAGTGGCGACCTTCAGATCACGGGTAATTTCAGGGGGACCTGGAAAATCACTTCCACTTCAAGAGCAGGTGGTCAGATTGATCCATTGGGCGTCACGACCGGATACTATGGCGTGGATCAATCCTATACGATTACAGCTAATGTGGACTGGGTAAATGCGGACGTGGTGGTGGATGGTGTGTCACAGGGCCCCATGGGGACCTATTCTTTCAGCAACATCATGGGTGATCACACCATCATAGCCGTTTTCACCCCGGGGAATGATCCCTATATTGGTCCTCCTGCCGGAGATGACCAGATTTTCCAGGCCTCTGTCCCACCCCTTGTGCTCCTGGTCATGGGCAGGAACCACAAGCTATACTATGAGGCCTACAACGATGCCTCGGACCTGAACGGAGATGGCACCCTGGATGTGGGATACAATCCCAATATCGATTACTATGGCTATTTTGATTCGCGCAAGGTTTATAAGTACAACACCAGCAGCAATCGCTTCTATCCTGTTCGTCGCACAACGAACAAAAAAGTGGACCCCGCGGCCAGTGATGAATGGAGTGGTGATTTCTTGAACTATCTCACCATGTCCCGGATGGACGTGATGAGAAAGGTTCTCTACGGCGGCTACCGCTCATTGGATACGGACACGGCAACGGTCTTAGAGCGGGTCTATATCCCCCAGGATGCCCATAGCTGGGGCAAGGAATACGAGAGCCTTGCGAGGGATGGATATGACATCCAGGAATATACGCCTCTCGGGCTTCCCGAGCCCGGTACAAGGCACCTTTTTGCCAGCACGACCCTGGAGGACGGCACCACGGGCAATCCGGAATTAGACCGACCTCTCCTGCGCGTCCTGTCCTATAATACGCATCGCATCTGGGAATGGGTGGCCAAGGAGAGGCCCGTGGTCGATGACTCTGTGGAGCATGCGGGGATCTCAGGCGGAGCCCACCCGGGCCATCCGCTAAACCACGATGAGTTCGAGGACCTGGTTATCCGCTATGCCACGACGGGCAATTACCAGTGCACCCAGGACGTGGCCCTGATTGACGGGAGCGGTAACCCCTGTGCTGGCTTTTCAGATGATAATTATCTGACCGTATTCACCGGTGACCTCTACGTCAATCAGGCGGGCTGGTACAGATTCGCCGTGGATGGAAATGATGCGGTGGAAGTCCTCTTAGACGGTAACGTCCTGGCTGGCTGGTATGATGCCCACGGAGAATGCGCCTGCCAGACCCACGAGAGTGCCCCCATCTATTTGACCAAGGGCGTGTATGACGTGGAGTTTCGTCACGAAGATGCCACGGGTAGCGACTCGTACCACCTTTGGTGGACCGGTCCGGACAGTGGTGACGTCTGGGAAATCCTTCCAACGGCAAGCTTTTTTGGTGGTGTGTGTGATCTGACAGACCTTAACGCAGGCGGCTTCTGCGCGGATTCCCTGACACAGCATGTCTATACGTTGCTTACAAAAGATACCCCTGCATCCCAGATCGTTGATTATGAGGTGAGGGTGGAGGTATGCAACGGCGGCCTGGAAGAAGTGAATTGTAAACAGTATCCGTCCGGGAACTATAAGCCGACAGGGATCCTTCAGAAATATGGAGAACCTGGACGACTCTATTTCGGTCTCCTGACAGGATCCTATACCAAGAACAACTCGGGTGGCGTCTTGAGAAAGCCCATAGGATCCATTGTGGATGAAATCGAGGCGGCAACGGGCAGATTCATGTACAAATATGACGGCAGCGTGGAAGGGATTGTCAAGACCATCGATAAACTACGCGTTGTGGGATTCCATTATGCGGGGGGGGCTGGCTCGGATTACAGCTATATTCAGAACTGTGGCTGGATAACGGATCGGCCCATCAACCAGAGCGAGTGCCGCATGTGGGGGAATCCCGTCGGTGAGATGATGTACGAAGGGATGCGATATTTTGCGGGTAAGGGAGCCCCATTAGGCGACTTCACCTATGATACCACGGCCTCACTGGACGATAATGTCCTCGACCTCCCCAAGCCAGCCTGGGATGACCCCTATCAGACCCACAACTATTGTTCCAAGCCTTTTATGCTGGTCCTTTCTGACATCTATCCCACCTACGATTCAGACCAGCTGCCCAACAGCTACTTTGAGCTTAATGATAATCCTGGCACCTATTACTCAGTCACTGGTGATGATTTATCGGCCCTGGATGTGGATGCCCTTGCGGATATGATCCTCACCAATGAGGGGGATACGGGGTCACACTATATCGGGCAGGTGCAGAACACCTATGATGGCTCATGTCTTCCCAAGAATATGGCCGGGTTTGGCGATGCGCGCGGGCTATGTCCGGAAGAACCGACAAAGCAGGGAAGCTATTATGCGGCCAGCGTGGCCTATCATGGCCGAACCCAGGACATCAACCCTGTTGAGGGGGAGCAAAATGTGCTCTCCTTTATGGTGGGGCTCGCCTCTCCGCTCCCGAGAATCAATATCAAAGTGGGGACCAAAGATATAACCCTTATCCCCTTTGCCAAGTCTGTCTACTGGTCCAGCAACCGAATCCTACCGGATTACGGTGCGTTCCAACCCACCAACACCATTGTGGATTTCTTTGTGGAGGAAATCGATCATACCTACGGCAGATTCAGAATCAATTTTGAGGACGTGGAGCAGGGCGCTGACCACGATATGGATGCTATTGTTGTCTATGAATATCAAGTCGAAGACGCGGGCGGCAACCCTGTGAGCGACCCTGCTGACGGGACAAACGTGAGAATCACCCTCACTTCCGAGTATGCTGCAGGAGGGATCATCCAGCATATTGGATATGTCATTTCTGGGACAACGCAGGACGGCACCTACCTGGAGGTGAGAGACTTCGACACAGCGAGTGGTTCTGACGTGGACTACTTTTTGGATACCCCACCCGGTGTGGGGCCCGGCACCGCGTCAGACTGGGACGACAATGCCCCATTACCCCTCACGGCCGTGAGAACCTTTTCACCGGGGACAACCGCGTCCGCCACTCTGCTCAAGAACCCCCTCTGGTACGCGGCCAAGTGGGGCGGATTTAACGACATCAATGACGATGATATGCCTGATGCCACAAACGAGTGGGACGAGGATGGCGATGGTCTGCCAGATACGTATTTCTACGTGGTGAACCCCTTGAAGCTCGAGCAGCAGCTCAACCAATCTTTTGCGGACATCATTAGCCGGGGGGTATCCTATGTGGCTCCTGTGGTATCGGTGGATCAATCCAACCGGACCCAGAGCGGTGATGAGCTCTATATGGCCTTTTTTAAGCCCATGCCCAATAACTACTGGCAGGGAAACCTGAAGAAATATGGTCTGGATTACCTGTCAAGAGATGAGTGTGGAAGGCCGAATCAGGAATGGACGGTCGTGGATAAAGACGGCAATGTGGCTGCTGACTGTGACGGCACGTTCAAGCCTACCACCACCTCTTTCTGGTCAACCACCAATGATGGCGGCTACGTGAACAGGGGTGGCGTGGGAGAACGCCTGAAGGACTCCATGCCAGGATTGGATCCTTTTCAGGTCCCTGCAAGCGGCCCTTACTACGACTTTCGCAATATTTATACCCACAAGGGTGGGGCTCTGGTCAGATTCAATCGTGCCAATATCACCAATGCTGACGTGGACGTGGCCACGGATCTGGATCGATACAGAATCATTAATTACATGTACGGGTATACCTTTGATGCAGACGCCACAACCGGTGATCCCAAGGGCAAGAGAGAATGGATTTTGGGGGATATAATCCACTCGCGGCCCAGAGTTATCGATTACCTGGATGAAACAGGCAATCTGGAGCGCCGCTATATCGCCATCGGCTCCAATGACGGCATGCTCCACGTGTTCACGGACACGGATATACCCTCCTCGGGTTATACGGCAGGAGACGAGATCTTCGCTTTTGTGCCTGCAGACCTCCTCATAAGGCTCAAGGAGCTTTCAAGCACGAATACCCATATCTACCTGGTTGACGGCACGCCCAATCTCTTCGTGAGTCCAACCTATGACGATGCCAATTCAAATGGGCAACGGGATGCTGGAGAGTACTATGAAAAGACCCTGGTCTTTGGCGAGAGGCGGGGAGGCAGAAGCTACTGGGCCCTGGATATGACAGAGCCCGATCCGAGTCTCTGGTCGGTGAAGTGGCATGTAGAAGGCGGATTTGGTGGGACGGCCGGATTTGAAGAATTGGGATATAGCTGGAGCAAACCATTTTTCACCACCATACGGACCGCAGCGGATACCGTGAAGGATGTGGTCATATTCTCAGCAGGCTACGACCCCCTTGAAGATGGGTACCCCGAGGGCTTTGATGATGCCAATGAAAACGGTATTCGGGATTTCAATGACAGCAATTCAAACGGCACCTGGGATCCTGGCGAACCGGGTGAGACCTTTGCGGTTACCGTGGGCGGAACAGAGGGACATGACAAATGGAATCCTGGAATGGACCACATGGGTCGCGGCATATACGTGGCGGATCTGGATAACGGAAGTCTCATGTTCAAGGCCACATACGGGGACACAGACGTGACCACGGGTACGGATCAAAATTACACGGCCATGCAGTATTGTTTCCCGGCGGACATCGCCGTGATTCCTCTCTCAGAGGAATATCTGCTCATGTACGCTGCGGATATCTATGGCCAGATATGGAAGATTACGTACGACTACCTTGCTGCCGCATCGAACCAATGGGCTGTAAAACGCATATTCATTGCAAATCCTGGGTCTGATCTGCCCACGGGCACCTCTGATCCCGTGGACCTCGCCGCAGCCTCTCTGAATGCCTCTGACGCAGGCAGAAAAATGTTCTATTCTCCGGATGTATCCTTTGGTAATGATTGGGCCCTGGGTCTGCCGGTCCTCTACTTTGGCACCGGGGATCGAGAGCATCCCACATACAGAATGATCTCTAACCGACTTTACGCCGTAACGGACATGGACAGCTCGGCGGACGAAACAGATCTTCTCAATCTGACCTGTGATGAACTTGACAAGAATGCGGATGCGGACGGGGATGGGGATTTTGACACGGACGATGTGGACATACAGAATGCTCTGGCAAATCTTCTCTATGATCATGAAAACAATGGCATAAGAGGTTTTTACCGGGTCCTTGACAAGCAAGGAGATTGCGCTGATGACGACTTCGACCATACGGGGGAACAGGTCCTCAGCCAGCCCACGCTCTTTTTCAAGAATGTCTTTTTTACCTCCTACCAAGCGCAGTTCGGGGATCCCTGCAACCCCCAGGGCAATGCCTTTATCTACGCCCTTGATTACTCCTGGTTTACAGCGGGCCTCAATTTTCTATTAGAAAATGATACGGATTACCTGGAAACCCGAGATATACGAGATACCTATCGCGTGATTAGCGGCAGCTCCATTCCTTCCGGGGTCACGATCATCACAAGAGACGGCCAGGCGGCCGGTCTAATCAGCGCAGGAGGAGGTCTAGTGGGTGCTGGAGAAGAGGGATCCACCAGCATTCCCGGTCCTCCGGCCGGTGTATCTCCTATTTTGTGGGAGACTGAATAGACGCTCCTCGTTCCCCATATCCCAACGCCCCTTCCCACAAGAGGCTGTGTCGTAATCCGACAAAAGACTGTCATTCCGGGCGAGCCCAAAGATTTTGGGCGAGACCCGGAATCCAGGAAGGTAGCAGAAAATCGAAACATTCTGGATCTCCCGCCGCTTTCGGCGGGAGATGACGAATTACGACACCGCCTCCAAGTGGAGGTTCTGTTCGCTTATCATTTCTGCAAACCCCCATGTTCCATAAGATTTGAATAACTCGGCGGTGGCATGTAAAATGCCACCGCCGAACTTGGGATGACGTTCATTATGAGGTTGTGATGGCTTTACGTAAAGGAGACATCATAGAGCTCAGAATTGACAGGGTGGCCTACGGCGGGCAGGGGGTGGCCCGCTCAAATGGACTCGTCCTGTTTGTGCGGGGCTCCATACCCGGGGACAGGGTTAAAGCGCAGGTGGTCAAGAAGAAAAGGAACTATGCAGAGGCACGAATGACAGAACTGCTGGAGCCATCCCCTGATAGGGTCGAGGCCCCATGTCCCTATCATGGGTATTGCGGTGGTTGTCAGTGGCAGCATGTCAGGTACGAGCGACAACTGGAATACAAAAAGGAACATATTATAGAAGCAACTGCACGCATCGCATCTCTAAGGGATGTGCCGATCCACGATGTGATCCCCTCGAAAAATAAGTTTGCGTACCGAAACAAAATGGAATTTTCCTTTTCCGACCATCGCTGGTTTCTCCCCCACGAATATGAGAATCGACGGGGCGAAAGGGATTTTGCCCTCGGCCTTCACGTACCGGGCACTTTTTATAAGGTCATCGATGTGGAAGCATGCCTTCTCCAGCATGAGACTGGCAACCAAATCCTTCGGGAAGTTAAAGCGTATGTGAGAAGATCTGGGATCCCTGTCTATGGATTAAGGAGTCACCAGGGATTCTGGCGTTTCCTGACCCTTCGCCACTCCACGTATTTTGATGCATGGATGGTCAATCTTGTCACGTCAGAAGAACGCAAAGAAGTCTTGCAACCCCTTGCTGACGCTCTGTGTCAAGGCTTTTACAATATCAACACGGTGGTCAACAATATCAACGCAACAAAGGCAGCCATTGCGTTAGGGCAAAGAGAAATGGTTCTCTCTGGGGATGGAACCCTTCAAGACAGGATAGGGCCTTTCCGGTTTCAAGTATCTGCCAATTCTTTCTTCCAACCCAACGCCCTCAGTGCTGAAGAACTCTACCAGAAAGTGGTGGAGTATGCGGAACTCAAAGGTTCTGAATGGGTCCTTGATCTCTACAGCGGCACCGGGACCATCCCCATCTTCCTCTCTAAGCAAGCAAGGGCGGTTCTCGGGATGGAAATCGCGCAGAGCGCCATTCTTGATGCCCAGAGAAATTGCGAGGTGAATGGCATCCAGAATTGTCAGTTCGTTCTGGGCGATATTAAAGAGAGCCTTTCCTCCCTGAAAATGAAACCGGATGTCTTGATCATTGATCCCCCGCGAGCGGGGATGCACAAGGATGTTCTTTCAAAGGTGATGGAACTGGGGACAGAGAAGGTCATCTACGTGTCATGCAATCCGGCCACCTTGGCCCGGGACTTGGGAACGATGTGCCAGGCGTATGACGTGGTGGGGATCCAACCCGTAGACATGTTTCCTCATACCTACCATATCGAGGCCATTGCAGAATTGATCCGGCGATGATTCTCGTATTGTGTTCCATTCCAAGATTTTTTGGAAAATTTTATTGACAAGTTTGAAGAAATGCATATAAATTAAAAGTTTGCATAGAGGCTGTCGGAAAACGCCCATCTGCTGCGTTACCCTCATCCCTCGTCACTGCGGCGTACTTCTCGGTACGCCTCATTCCTCGGGATTTCGGAAGCCTTGCATATGGACATTTTCCATCAGCCTCTCATAAGCAGGTTTTTCGACAGATTCATAAGCTTTTGGGAACGTCCTCGGAGAGCGCTGTCTATAGAAAAGAGGACGTTTTTGAAAGGTCACGTGAAAAAGGGGGTGATTCTTTATGAAGAAGGGTCCGGTAAGAGGGAAAAACGCCGTAAAGGCTTATCCTTTTGCGAAACCCATACGCCCCCTGATGACGTGTGAGTGCGTCCAGCCCTTCAAGATGGCCACGGAGATGCCGTGCAGTGCCGTGCGGGTGGGAGTGTAATATGTGCTGAACCTTTTACAAACCCGTTTTTGAAGGCCTGGAAAAGCATCTCCCAAACGATCTGAGATGCTTTTTTTGTTTATTTTAACGGTATTTGACTTCAGCGTTGCCGTTCCTACCGTCCCTTTGGAGAGTCTGTATCGTAATGTCATTGCGAGGGACTCCCGCGGAGGCGGGAGGACCGAAGCAATCTCATAGGGCATTGAAAACAAGGAGATTGCCGCACTCCCTACGGTCGCTCGCAATGACAAAAAGGGATTGCGACACAGCCTCTAAAGGGGGAAGAGGAGGGGGTAAGTCATTTTGAAGAAGTAACTCATTAAACAGAGAGATGAGAATATGAAAGTTATTGTACAAAACAATCAGATTGAAAAAGCCATAAGAGATCTCAAGAAGAAATTGACCAAAGAAGGATTTTTCTCTGAGATTAAAGAACGGCGATTTTATGATAAACCGAGTGTCCAGAGGAAGAAGAAGCAGGCAAAGGCGGCCAAAAGGCG
>JASFIT010000104.1:0-11491 GCA_050122535.1 Desulfobacteraceae bacterium
AAGCGTATCTTACCCATCCCCTGGTATATTCATCGAGGCGCAAGTAGGTCAAAGGAAATCCAATTCTCAGCCCCCCCCCAAAGCTGTCCCTCGTATACTCGTCGTACTGCCGTTCCCATGTGTAAAAAGTGATCCCCCCGGATATGGGCCTATCAAAGAGCCATGGTTCAATGAAGTTGATATCAATATTCTGCGTACGACTGCCAACGGTCGCTGCCCCGGACAACCTCTGCCCACGCCCAAAGAGGTTATTCTGCGAGATGTTAAAACTTCCAATCACGTTCTCAAACTCACTGTATCCAGCGCCAAAACTGAAAGCCCCTGTGGGGCGTTCCTTTACATTGATGTCCAGGACCATAAGATCATCTTGGCTTCCCTTTTTTGTCTGCACCTCCACATCTTCGAAATAGCCGAGTCGGTAAAGATTCCGGGTGCTTTTTCCAAGGGCTGTGCCACTAAAATATTCGCCTTCTATGACGCGGAGCTCACGTCGAATCACCTTATCCCGGGTTATCGTGTTGCCGGTTATGTTGATCCTTTCAAATCGGACCAGTTTCCCTTTTGATATGCGGTAAGTAATGTCCACCACATAATTTTCATCATCCGCTTTTATCCCGGGGGAAACTGCAGCGTAAGCATACCCATCATCGGCATAAGCGTTAGTTAGGGCCATTGTGTCCTTCCGGACCACTTCTCGACTAAAGAACTCTTCCTCCTTAATTTGGACATGCGTGAGGAGTTCATCGGTCGGCCCAATAAGATCACCTTCGATTTTCACTTCATTGACCCTATATTGAGGGCCTTCTACGATATCGATGGTGATGATTAGCCCCTCCTCCTTTTCATAGGAGATCTTTGGTTCCCCCACTTGCGCCTTCATATAACCCTGGTTATGGTAAAAGGAAGTGATTTTTTGGACATCAAACTCCAGCTTCTTTTTGTCCAATAGTCCCGACTTTGTGACCCAGGAAAGAAAACCCTTTTCACTGTTCTCCATAATATCCTTGAGATCATCATCATCAAATTTTGAATTTCCGACGAATTCGATCCTTCTGATATAGATCTTCCCTCCTTCTTTGATTTCATAAGTCAGTGAGACCTCATTTTGGGGGAGTTCCTCAATTCTCTCCTTGATTTCCACATTGTAATAACCCTTTTGATGATAATATTCCCTTAGCCTCTGGACGCTCTGTTTGATCTCACCGCGATTAAGGATGGAATACTCTTTGATTCCAACTTCTTCCTTCAGTTTTTTGTCTTTCTCTTCTTCGTTGCCCTCAAAGACTATCTGGGCAATGGAGGGTTTTTCGCGCACATTGAAGATGACAACCCTTCCTTTGGCTCCTTCTTCTGTCTCTATGCTTACGTCCGTAAAGAATCCCAGTTTGTAGATGGCCCTCAGATCCTTATTAAGTTGGTCAGGGTCAAGCCCGTCTCCTTTCTTGCTTTCAACCATGGCCAGGATGGCCGCGCTCTCAATCCGCTTATTCCCTTTGACCTGAACAGAGTCAATCTGTAGGATGCCTGTTATCTGATTGTAAATGCTCGCTGTAGCCCTTTGGATGCCGTCCGACAATTTATCCAAATCATCCTCCACCACAAAGAGAGAAAAGGGAGGCTTTTTTCCGGTTATATCAAAAACCTTCAGGTCCATGCTGATTTTTGTGCCTATTTGCGTGAGGCTTCCTGCGATGACCCAGTCAGCACCCATGTCCTTGCCCATGGCCAGAATGTCCTTCTGTTCCATTACCGGCAGTGAGGCCGAGGGATGTCTAGCAATCACGTCAGGACTAGTCATACTCAGTCCCTTCCTGGCCAGGCGGGCCGTGAGCATCTCCTGTAAACCCCTTCTGAGATGATCCAGCGGCTTTGGAGCATAAACCCTGAATGGTAGCACAGCCACCTTTCCCTTCTCTTCCGCGTGAACCAACACAGGCACTAAAAGGCAGAAAACCATGAGAGCCAATATCCTGGGAATCCTCATGCGCAGAAAGACCAATTCCTTATAACCCTGGTTCAATCCCATAGACTTCTTTCACGAAATCTGCCCGTCCACGATCTCCGTCTGCCGCGACATCTTTTCCGCAAAACGCTGATTGTGCGTCGCTATTACTAGGGCTAAGCCCTCTTCCCTGTTAAGCCGGAGAAGGAGATCCATAATTCCCTCCCCGGTAATCCTGTCCAGATTCCCCGTGGGTTCATCAGCCAACAGGAGCTTTGGCCTCATGATCAAAGCCCTGGCGATAGCAACCCGTTGCTGTTCGCCGCCAGAGAGCTCCCCTATACGATGATGCACCCTGTCTTCAAGCCCAACTTTCAAGAGCATCTCCCTCGCCAATTCCATCGCTTTCTTCTTGTTAGATCGCGCAATCAGACCGGGCATAAGCGTGTTTTCCAGGGCATCAAATTCGGGAAGAAGATGATGAAATTGGAATACAAACCCTATGTCCCTATTTCTGAGTCGGCACAGGGCCGCTCCATCCAGTTCATTCACATCGCGACTCTCGAATCGCACCACGCCTTCAGTGGGCGGCTCAAGAGTGCCCATGATATTGAGCAGCGTGGATTTGCCCACGCCGGAGGCCCCGGTAACGGAGAGGCTCTCCCCGGGATGGACCACAAGATCGACCCCCTTCAGGACCTCTATGAGGTGTCCACTATGGGTAAATGACTTGTAGATGTTCACCAATTCAATCATTGGATGCACCACCTCTATTCATACCTGAGCGCTTCAACAGGATTCAAACGGGAGGCATGCCAAGATGGGTATATGGTGGCCAGGAAAGATATCACCACGGCCGCCAGGGCCACGAGCACCACATCCCATGTTTCCACCCTTACGGGCAGGGTGGAAATGTAGTAGATTTCCGATGGTAAGACTTGCAGCTTATATTTTGCGATGACTTGGCAGAGCCCGAGCCCTGAAAGCAGGCCGGCTATGGTCCCCACCACGCCTACTAGCAGGCCCTGAAACATGAATATGGCCATGATGCTCCTTGCTGTGGCTCCCATTGCTCTTAGTATGGCCACATCCCTTGTCTTTTCCATAACGACCATGACCAGGGTACTGATGATATTCAAGGCCCCGACCAGTACGATCATGGTCAAAATGATGAACATGGTGAGCTTTTCCAGCCTGAGAGCCGAGAGCAGAGGCCTGTTCCTCTGCTTCCAATCTTGGGTCCGGTAAGGGTAACCCAATTTTTTCTGAACTGCCGCGCCAATAACATCCGCTTTGAATTCATCCGTGACTTTAACCTCAATACCTGTCACCTTCTCTTCCATGCCCAAAAAATCCTGGGCCTCTTTCAGGGAAACGAAGACCATGTGAGCATCGAAGTCATACATGCCCGAGTCAAATAAGGCCGTGATTTTGTAGCTTCGACTGTGAGGTATTCTCCCCAAGGGCGTCAATTTCCCGTGAGGGGAGACAACGGTGAGGAGGTCGCCCACCCTAACTCCTATGAGCTTGCACAGTTGGCTTCCCACGATAATGCTGGGGAATTCCTCTTGGGTGCTGTCCAGGGAGGATAGTCTTCCCTCCTTTATCATGGACTCGATACCGATCACCTTGCCCGCAGTCTTTGTATTGAGCCCCCTGAGAATGGCTCCCCAGGCGCTTCCATGCTTCTTTACCATCACTTGGTCATAGATGAAGGGAGTCGTGGCAACAACGCCTTCTATTCCCGCCACCCGTGCAGCGATTTTCTCATAGTCCTTGATGCCTCCCCCATAGCTCAATACCAGCAGATGGGAATTTACGCCCAAGATCTTTGACATGAGATCGGCCCTAAACCCGTTCATAACAGACAAAACCACGATCAGGGCCATCACGCCCACCATGACCCCGAATACAGAGATAAAGGTGATAACTGATATGAAGGCCTGTTTGCGCTTGGCCTTAAGATACCGAATGCCTATGAATGACTCGAAAAACATACCTAATGCTCCACCATAAGAGTAGGCAGTAGGGAGTAGGCACTAAGCACCAATCTGTCTTCACACGACTTTCTGCTCCTTCACTACTTGCTGCCTACTCCTTACTGCTTACTCCTTTGGCTCTCATATGAGGGAAAAATATGACATCCCGAATGGAAGGTGAATCGGTGAGGAGCATCACAACCCTGTCAATACCAATACCTTCCCCAGCGGTAGGTGGCAGGCCATATTCCAAGGCCATGAGAAAGTCCTCGTCCATGAACTGGGCCTCATCATCCCCTGATTCACGCAGAGAGACCTGTTCCAAGAATCTGTCCCGCTGGTCATCAGGATCGTTCAATTCTGTGAATGCATTGGCTATCTCCTTGCCGCCAATGAAAAGCTCAAATCGGTCAGCAATCCCTGGATTTTCATCATTCCTGCGAGATAGGGGAGAGATTTCAATAGGATACCCAATGATGAAAGTCGGTTGCACCAACTTGGGCTCTACCATTTGGTCAAATATCTTTGTCAATATCTTTCCCAGACTATCCGTTTGGGATAGGGTTATGTCTTGGGACCGCGCGAACTTGGTGGCTGCGCTTATATCGGTCAAGACCTCTTCTTGAATTCCGGCCATATCTCTCAGGGCATCAAATAGTGTAAGCCTTGGCCATGGGGGCGTAAAATTGATGGTGTTCTGCTGGTATTCAAGGGTGTTCTTTTCGAAGATTTCTTGCAGCACGTGATTGAAAAGCTCTTCTGTTAGGGCCATGAGGTCTTCGTAGGTGGCGTGGGCCATGTAAAATTCGAGCATGGTGAATTCAGGATTGTGCTGAGTGGAAATTCCCTCATTTCTGAAATTGCGATTTATTTCAAAAACCCTTTCCAGACCCCCGATGACCAGCCTCTTCAAATAGAGCTCAGGCGCTACCCTGAGATAGAGATTCATGCCGAGGGCGTTATGAAATGTCTTGAAGGGTCTGGCCGTAGCACCTCCCGGGATGGGTTGCATCATGGGCGTCTCCACCTCCAGGAAGTCCTTATGGATAAAGAAATTCCTGATGGACTGAATAATGCGGTTCCGCAAAATAAAGACCTCTTTCACATGATCGTTTACGATGAGGTCCAAGTAACGCTGTCGGTATCTTGTTTCTTTATCGGTCAACCCATGCCATTTCTCCGGAAGGGGCCTCATGGACTTGGACAGCAAAGTGATACGTTCTGCAAGGATGGTCAATTCACCGGTCTTGGTTCGAAAGAAGGTCCCTTTAATACCGATGAAATCACCCATATCCATATGTTGAAAAACCTCATACTGCTCCTCGCCCACTTTATCTTTTCTAATATATGCCTGGATACGACCGGTCCGGTCCTTGAAATGAATAAAAGAGGCCTTTCCGAAACTACGGACAGCCATTATCCTCCCGGCCATGGAAAATGATCGCTTTTCCTTTTCCAAGGCCTGGGCATCCATTTGGCTATAGCGTTTTTGGGCCTGGGTGGCAGTCATATCACAGGGGTATCCTGTGGGGTACAGATGAACGCCCATGTCCCTGAGCGTGTCCGCTTTTTTCCTTCTCTCCTCAATGAGCGGGCTTGTTTTTTCCATGATAATCTTATCAGTTGAGAGGAATTGTCTTTAGGAGGAATCAGACATTATCTAATTATTTGCATAAGTTGAACGTATGCTTGTAATCCAAATGTCGTGGATAGTCAAGGTAAAAGAAGGCGTCGGCCGTTAGGCCTAATCAGAATATTCACGCCCCCTCTGAGGGCCGTCCACAACGTATCTCCAATGCATGGTCAACCAGGAGGGGATGAGAGGAGGTCTTGGGTAAACAGCGTTCAGGCAGTTATCAAGATAATCTTACATAGATTTTGTCTTAAATAAAGGTTTTGTTGACAATTCCAATGGTTTTGATATGGGTTGCCCTGAAGGTCATGGGACCGATTTTACGCTCAGAAACGGAGCTTGAGTCCATGGCCCAGGAGAACGGAGCGTGCGTCTATATGGATGGGAAACAAAGTGGGCTTGAAGGAAAAGGAGAAGAAAATGGCGCTTCCTGTCATGAAGAATTACATCAACGGAGAGTGGGAGAGTTCAGAGTCAAGCACCATGGGAGACGTATGGTGTCCCGCAACGGGTGAGAAGATCGCAGAGGTTCCCTATTCCTCAGCAGCGGAGGTGGATCGGGCAGTAAAGGCGGCGAAGGCTGTTTTCCCGGAGTGGCGGCACACACCGCCGCTGACCAGGGCCCGTTACCTTTTTCGACTCAAGGAACTCTTTGAGGCATATTTCGAAGACATCGCCACCGTACTGGTCAAGGAAGAGGGTAAGACCATGGACGAGTCGCGTGGTGAGGTGCGGCGCATGATCGAGAACGTGGAGCATGCTACGGGCGTGACCACCATCATGACCGGATACTCCATGGAGGATATTGCCGATGGCATTGACTGCAATGCAGAACGCATGCCCGTAGGCGTCTTCGGATGTGTGGCGCCATTTAACTTTCCGGCCATGGTTCCCTATTGGTTCATGCCTTATGCGCTTGTTACAGGCAATACTTACATCATCAAGCCGTCTGAACAGGTGCCCATGACCCAGACCCGTATCTTCGAGATCATTGATGACGAACTCAACCTGCCTGAAGGCGTCCTGAACATGGTACACGGTTCCAGAGACGTGGTTAACGCCATGTTGGACCATCCGGACATAATGGGGATCTCATTTGTAGGATCTACGCCGACCGCGAAGTATATCTATGAGAGGTGCGGCGTGATGGGAAAGCGTGTACAGGCTCTAGGTGGGGCCAAAAACTGCGTGGTGGTCATGCCAGATGCGGACCTGGACCAGGGCATGCCTTCCCTCATAACCTCTTTCTACGGCTGCGCGGGTGAGCGCTGTCTATCCGGCGCTATCCTGGTGGCGGTGGGAGATATTTACGATGAACTGCGAGAAAAATTTGTGGCCGCCGCCAAGAGCCTTCGGGTGGGAGACGGTTTGGACCCTACGACCCAAATGGGGCCTGTGATCAGTACCGCCCATAAAGAACGCGTATTGGGGTATATCGAAAAAGGCCTATCCGAAGGGGCCAAGCTCATCTTGGACGGGCGGAGTATGCAGGTCGAAGGCTATCCCAATGGGTTTTTTGTTGGCCCAACCGTGTTCGACGAGGTGAGTCCGGACATGACTATCGCGCGAGAGGAGATCTTTGGCCCGGTGGTGCCGCTCACCCGCGTAAAGGACTTGGACGAAGCCATCGAAATGGTCAACAACAGGGGTTTTGCCAACGCGGCCTGTCTATATACATCGAGCGGCAAAACCGCCCGAGACTTTAAGCACCACGTGGAACCCAGCATGCTCGGCATAAACATTGGCATTGCCGCACCCATGGCCTTTTTCCCCTTTGGGGGCGCAGGCGACTCATTTTTTGGTGACCTCAAGGGACATGGACGGGAGATTTTCCAGTTTTTTACCGACACCAAGGTGGTTATCTCCCGCTGGTTCTGATCCGTTGGCAACGATCAGAGGTGTTGGTATGGCCAAAATACGTATACCACTTCTCTAAGGTTAAGAGTGAGGCCATGCCCCAATTCAACACAACTGTCATTCCGGGCGAGCAGAACGATCTTGGGCGAGACCCGGAATCCAAGAAGGTAGGGGGAATCAAATCATTTTGGATCTCCCGCCGACCTTAGCGGGGGATGACGAATTTCGGGACGGCCTCTCAAGAGGGAGGGGGTCGTTTTGAGGTTGAACGAAAGATGCCCTGCCCTCTAGGGTGGCGAGCTGCATCGAAAGGGGTGGAGATGGAGTTAAAAAATTTCGGTAGCATTATGGGTTTTGCAGCAGAATTGCAAGCGGCTGACAAGGCGTTTTATGAGGCGGCAGCGGCAAGTCCAGCCTGTGGGGACCATAAAGACTTGCTGGAGGCGTTCGCCAGAGATGAGAAGAAGAATGAGGAGAACATGCTCCGCGCACGACGGGAACATGTGACTGAAATGGTCCTGGAGCCGATCACCGATTTTACCAGTGAACCCTATGAAAGTGATCGGGAATTGACACCGGAAATGGATCTGGAGCAGATCATGGCTCGCGCGTTGGAGCTCGAGGAGAAAGCCCAACGTTTTTACAATAAGGCTGCAGAGAAGACCAAAGGGCTGGCAGAAATCTCCCGGGTTTTGGCCAAAACCGGGAAAAAACGCGGCGCTCACAAGGCGCGGCTGGAAGAGCTTTATAGGCCCAGGTAGAGCTGAATCAGTCCGCTCCAAAAACATTTTCAAACGATCGATTAAAAGGAGATGTCATGAGTGAATCCGTTGGTTTTATTGGACTTGGGATTATGGGGCAGGGAATGGTCCGCAACCTGCTGAAGGCGGGTTTTGAGGTGCGTATCTGGAATCGGACCGCCAAGCGTATGGACCCCTTGAAAGAGGCAGGCGCCAAGGGGACCAACAGCCCCGCGGATCTGGCCTCCAAATGCGGCGTTGTCATGACCTGCGTCAGCGACACCCCTGACGTGAAGGAGGTCGTTCTGGGCGAAAAAGGTGTCATCCACGGAGCCAAATCAGGCTCCTTGGTCATTGACATGAGTACCATTAGCCCTCAAGCCACTCGCGAGATGGCCTCGAAACTCGCCGAAAAAGGGATACATATGCTTGACGCCCCCATGAGCGGCAGCAGTGAGGGGGCGGCAGACGGAACGCTCACCATAATGATCGGAGGGGACGCAGAGCAGGTGGCACGAGCCATGCCCTATTTCGAGGCGATGGGCAAGACCATTACCCATATGGGTGGCCACGGTGCTGGGCAAATGGTAAAACTGGTCAACCAGATTCTCGTGGTCGTGAATACGCTCGCGGTAGGGGAGGCGTTGCTTTTTGCCCAGGCGGGCGGGCTGGACCTTAAGAAGACGTTGGAGGCAGTGACCCAGGGGGCAGGCGGAAGCTGGATGCTGAAGTATCGCGGGCCTCAGATCATTGAGCGGGATTGGCGGCCCGGCTTCATCATCGATTTGCAGCAGAAAGACCTGCGCTTGGTTATGGAAGCCGCCGACCAACTGGGGACGCCAGTGATAGGAACCAGTATGGTCTTCAACTTATATCGTACGCTTCAGAGAGAAGGGCTGGGCGCGGAGAGCAATCATGCCCTGGTCAAAGCGCTGGAACGCCTTTCTGGTATTAAAGTAGGGGGTTAGCGGTTAGCAAGCGAAATGAATTGCTTCAATGGTTCCCTACAAAGCTGTATCTTGCACCTACGGTATTGGGTAACCAACGATCCTTTAACCTATCCATGAGAATTTTCTGCGCATAATATCCTGTGCAGTGCAATGCAGAGATGTGACTTAATTGCAGTTGCGACAGGTAGGCGATCGTTTCCTCCATTTGGGTTTCATCTGCATTGTTAAGGTGAAGGCCGCCTATGAGGGCATATATCCTTTGTTCGGGGAACATTTCCTGAGCATGCACTAACGTATTAACGACCCCTGCATGACAGCACCCTGTTAAAACGACTATTCCCCTGCCTTCTAATTCAATGAAGATGCTCTGGTCATCAAGTATTCTGTCATGAACCAGTTCGCCATCAACTTCCACAAAGGCATTGGGCATTCCCGGTTCGAAGTCCGTTTTTTTCGGAACTTCACCAGATACATGGATACCGAACCCGAGATCGGATGGCATGAACGTAGGTTCTATTCGAGAAGCGAATTCAGATAAAACCCTGCTCTCTATATCCCAAGGCCCAACGTACGTTCCATCCCTTCGCTTGACAAACCGTCTTCTCCCGTATGCCTTCGGGTGGGCAATGACCTTGCACTGTTCATTACTATTTTGGAGAACATGGAGTAGAGATCCATAATGGTCAACATGGCCATGGCTAAGGACCAAAAAATCAAGCTGCCCAAATTCCAGTTCCAAGAGTTCTGCGTTGTGGGGCAGTACCTGATCGCTCCTGCCAAAATCATACAATATCCTCTTGGTGCTACTCCTGTCGGTCACCTCGATCCAAAGGGAAAGACCCTGTTCAGCCCATAACTGGGAGGCCTTTCCTGGGATTGGGTAGGTTGCCACCTCCGTGGAGGGGATAAAAATGTCAATGTAGTTATCAACAAGAACAGTAACTTCCACCTTTTCCGCCATCGCTCGTCTGCCTCCTGCCAGATCACAGTGCACACGGTCGGCAGCAACCAACCAAAGAATCTATTTTGAAGTCAAAAACATGGTCCTCTAGACCAGGTCAGAAATCCTTGCCTCAGCCAATAAAATGCGTTTTAAGTGATCTAAAGTTAAAAGTGAACTAAAGTGACCTGCCCGCCGACGCCTCGCCGCGCATAGGTGTTCGGTCAAGTTAGGCAATCAGAACTGGTCTGACAGACCGCGTTACTGATAAATGGCTATGGCAGGCGGGGCTAAAGTTGAGGTACTCGCCTTTGGCGAGGTTGATTTTGAAACTGACAGAAAACTCATTCACTTTAGGCATTTTAGGCACTTTAGAACACTTTAGGCACTCTAAAGGGGATAGCGCTATGAAGCGCTTCTGAGCGCAAATCAAAGCCGGCTCCTCTGGGCCCGGGTTGTTTACTGTGAAAAGGGTTCTAAAGACAAACCCTTCCTAAAGAGAATGGGTCTCTACCCACTATTTGAACCAGCCCTTTTCCTTGTAATATTTCACAGCACCTGGATGCATGGGAATGCCGAAAGGCCTCCCCATGTCTTGCTGCTTGCCCAGTGCGATAGCTTTTGTGACCTTTGTGTAGCGCTGAAAATTATCAGCAATACTCTTAGCAATTGCATAGGCAATGTCATCCGGCATATCCTTGCTGCAGAGGGCAACAACATATGCGACTATTCCTTTAACAGGGTAGTCTACGCCCCTATATGAACCTGAGGCCAGGGTGTATGGGTCTAACCCCTTATGTCTCTTTACTACAGTGGCAATTGCATCATCGGATAGAGGCAGAAGCTTGATCTGGCGTTTACTGCTGGCCGCAATAATGGGGGGAGCCGGGTAAGCCATGGCACCGTAAAGGATGGCCTCTATATGGCCGTCGATCATCTGTGATCCAGCCTCCCTGAAGCTCATGTAACGTGTCTTGAAATCTTTAAATTTCATGCCGTAGGCTTCCAGGACATATCTAGTAACAGGTGCAATGGCCGACCCCTTTGGGCCCGGCGTCATGGCCTTGCCTCTCAACTGCGACACATCATTAATGCCGGAATCGGCCCAGACCACGAATTGTGTGGGCTCAGGGAAAAGAACGGCCAGCCCACGGATATTTCGCAGTTTGCCATGCTTTTTGAAGAATTCTGTGCCCTCCCAAGCCTCTGCAGCCATCGTGGAAAAGGAAAAACATACATTCGCCTTACCTTGGTCAATGGCCACCACATTCGCTGCGCCGCCCAGGGGAAGCGTGGAACCTTGTATCTTGGGGTTGGCCTTTTTTGCATCATTGAGCATCGCTGTGCCCAGTGCTTGCCATACGCCACCCGCAGGTGCAGTCCCCCAGCGGACCTCATAGGCTAACGCACCCGTGATCATCGGTGTTACAGACGAAACAGCGACGAACCC
>JASFIT010000105.1:0-11476 GCA_050122535.1 Desulfobacteraceae bacterium
TTTTTAATTGAGACGAAAATCCGAAAGGTGGACAGCGGGGGAAGGGATGGAAAAAATGACATCAAGGGTTGCGCCAAAAGAAGATGCCATCCCCTGGGGACTACTGACCAGTCTCGATATCTATGGCTGCAATCCTGAGATTATCCGGGACGCTGAGAAAATAAGACAATACGTGATTGAGCTGTGCGAGTTAATTGGTATGCAGCGGTTTGGAGAGTGCCATGTGGTTCATTTTGGCAAAGATGAGCGCGTGGAAGGGCATTCTATGGCCCAGTTTATTGAAACGTCTCTGATTTCGGGGCACTTCGCCGACCTTACCAATTCCGCATATATCGACATATTCAGTTGTAAGGCCTATGACCCTGAGCAAGTGGCAAGTTTCTCAAGAGAATTTTTTCAAGCAGAATCTGTGGAAGTGCATGTAACGAGGAGGATGTGATCCGCGCGGCCTCTACCTGATGCAGACCTTCCTGACCTCCTGAAGATCCGTCAGTCCAAGAAACACCTTCCTGATCCCATCCTGCATGAGTGTGGTCATCCCATCCTGCAGGGACTGCGCCCTGATCTTGTCCATGGCCGCTTTTCGCTGGATAAGTGTTTTTATTTCCTCCGTCCCGTCGAGAAGCTCACAGATGTTTGTTCGGCCCCTGTATCCTGTGTTATTGCAAGTGTTACACCCGTTTGGTTTGTAGAGGGTCAAATCATCGGTGTAGGAAAATCCCAGGGCATCAAACTCCCCACCATATGCCCGAACCAGGCCATCGAATTCCTCTCGGCTGGGATGATAGGCCTCCTTACAATCCTTGCACAGGGTTCGCACCAGACGCTGTGCCAGGATCCCCAAGAGCGCGTCGGCGAAATTGAACGGGTCCATGCCCATTTCAAGGAGCCTGGTGATGGTCTCAGGGGCACTGTTTGTGTGGAGGGTGCTAAAGACGAGGTGGCCGGTCAAAGAGGCCTCTATACCAGTGGCGGTCGTCTCCTGGTCCCGCATCTCACCCACCATGATCACATCCGGATCGGCCCTCAAGAATGAGCGCATGGCCGCGGCGAAATTCACCCCTATTTTAGGCATGACCTGGAGCTGCCGGAGGCCCTTCTGGGTGATCTCCACAGGGTCTTCGGCCGTCCAGATCTTCTTGTCTGGTTTGTTGATACAGGCCAGGGCAGCATGAAGGGTGGTGGTTTTACCACTTCCCGTAGGCCCCACAACGAGAATGATACCATAGGGCTTTAAGATCAAATTGAGCAAGAGGTTGTAGTCCCTTTCACTCATTCCCATTTCATTGAGAGGAATAGGCTCGCCAGAGGTGAGAATCCGCATGACCACGTCCTCTTCGCCCCCCACCGTGGGGACAGTGGCCACCCTCAATTCAATATTGAGGGGAGCGTATTTCCTGAATTTTATCTTGCCGTCTTGCGGCTTTCTGCGCTCAGCAATGTCCAGGTCGGACATAATCTTTATCCTAGAGACCACGGCCCGCTTGTAGTTGTACGGAATGGTCTGGTAGATATGGCAGGTGCCGTCTATTCTGAATCGAATTTCCGCACCCGACTTGCCCGGATAGGGTTCGATATGTATATCTGACGCGGTCTTCTTGTGGGCATCGGTGATGATCTTGCTGACCAACTGCACAATGGCGCTGTCATTCTCTGTCAGCATTTCTGAAGAATCTTCAATGACCTCTTCTTCTATGGTATCCAGTTTGCCCAGGATCTCATCTATAGACCCATGGTTCAGGTCATGAGCGTTTCCGTAAAAATAGTCTAAATACAGCAGAATATCTTCCCTCAGCCCCACGGCGAATTCATAGCTCTCAGCCTGAATTAATGATTTCACACTATCAATAATGTCCAGTCGCTCGGGGTTATCAATAAGTATTTTGACCTTGCCATCCTCCCTGGCTAGGGGGACCCAGAGGTTCTTCTTAAGATAAACCTGTTTCAATTTGACCAAGAGGTCGCCCGGGATAGGGTGACCATTATCAAAAGGTATATACTCGCAGTCATAGTACTCGGCAAGGGATCGCCCCACCTCCTGTTTTCTCACTTTCAATTCATTTATGAAGATGGACTCAATTGGGGTCTTTTTTTCTCGAGATGTCTTAATGGCTCTCGCCAGCTCTTTTTCAGTGATAATGTTGTTTTCGATCAGGTAATCAAATTTTGTCCTCTTTTTCCCGTTTTGCGTCAGTTTTTGCTGATTGTAAAAGGCAATCCCCAGGACCTTTGCCATCTCCTCGGCCGACTCTTGATCTTCAGTGGTGAATTTGTCACCATTCTTTTTGTTAATGAGTTGGAGCACCCCTATCACGTACTTTTTGTAAAAAATGGGGATGCTCAAAATTTGCTTTGTCAAGTAACCGGATGATTCATCCCAAGTCCTATCAAAAGAGATGTCCCTGTCGATTTCAGTCAATTCATCCCTGTCATAGGCATTAGCAATGTTGACTGTTTGTGCGTTGTTGGCCGTGTACCCGGCTATACTCTTGTTATTAATGGGAACCCGAATTTCTCTGGATATGTCGGCGGACTTAAACTGTGAATAGATCTCTTTCTTTTTGCCTTCCACCACATAGATGGTCACTCGATCCGCATCAAAAAGGCTGAGGATCCTATTCTTCGAATTAATAAGGATGTCATCCGTATTCTTTGCCGCGTGAATCTGATTGGCTATGTCGTGAAGGGCCTTGTAGTAGTTCAATTTATCTTTTCCCTTTCCAGGTTCTCCCTATCCGTCCCGATCCATCTCCACACCTGTTCCCTCTATCCAGCTACCGTCGCAGGTTTTCTTATTACACCCCTAAAATGATACCATCCAAAAGCAATTATATCAAATTATTTCAACATATTGAACAATGCCTCGCGCGAGATTTATCCCAAAATCATGCCCCTTTCACAGGTTTCGGGGACTTCCCTGCCATCACAGGGAGGCTCTCGTCCTATTCGGATGAAATAGGACCAAAAAATCAATGCGTTAAATGGATTTTTCCCTTTTTATCTATACTAGACAGGTAGAAAAACCTCTTGACAGGGGGGTCGCATACCATATAAAAAACTTTCACGAAACAAACCTTTCCTGATCGGTCTCCCGCGGTGATTCTGAGCTATAGGTCCGGCAGGGCTTTCAGCCAGATTTAGAAATCCAACTTACAAATCTTCGCCGGATACCGGCGCCTTCGGTCTCCGGTGCTGTTCTTGGAAGCCAACAAGATGAAGAAAGACGCCACCCCGCCTGGTGATGATTACGAAATTCGGTGCCCCAGACTTGGCCACCAAATCACCTTTTCCTATTGTAGAAGGGAAAATATGGGTCTTCCCTGTTTTAAGACCCTTGATTGCTGGTTTGAGCATTTTCTGGTGGAAGCGTATTTGCGAAAAGAACTTGAGCCCGAGGAATGGGAAAAGGTCTTTAATAAACCGCCAAAACCAAAGATGCTCTCTTTGGTGGAACTGATCGAAGAAGCAAAAAAGAGGATAAAAGAAGAGAAATGAGCAGAGAAGAAATCCTTTTGGGAAACGGGGCCATTGCCCTCGGTCTCGTGGAGGCCGGGTGCCAACTGGTCACATCCTATCCCGGCACGCCCAGTTCAGAGATCCTGCCTGAAGTGATCCGTCTGGTGAAATCAGAGGGCCTTGACACCTACGTGGAATGGTCCACCAATGAAAAAGTGGCCCTGGATAACGCCTTTGCAGCATCTGTTACTGGGAAGAGGGCGGCCTGTTGCATGAAACAGGTGGGGCTCAATGTGGCGGCCGACTCCCTGATGAGCGCGGCCTATACAGGTACGGTTGGGGGGTTTGTGATTATCTCTTGCGATGATCCCGGTCCCCACTCCTCCCAGACTGAGCAGGATACCCGTCTCATGGCCCGTCTTGCTAAAGTCCCTGTATTGGACCCTTCCAGTCCTCAAGAGGCCAGAGAGATGGTTGGCCTGGCCCTGGACATTTCGGAGGCATTTAGGATTCCCGTTATCCTGAGACCTGCCATCCGGGTCTGCCACGCGCGGCAAAATCTCCAATTTGGTTCCATAAAAAAGGATGGAAAAGAGGCCTCCTTTGAGAAGGATCCCGGGAGGTGGGCTGCCACACCCCGTTTCCGTCTCATCCTCCATGGTGAACTGAACAAAAAACTTAGGGAAATTGGGGAACGATTCGAGGGCCTCTCACAGATCAATTTCCACAATCTGGAGTCTGATAAAAACTACCCGATCGGGATAATCGCTGGAGGCGTTCCTTACTCCGTCGTCCGGGATATCTTATCAGAAGAAGAGCGGACCGATATCCCTCTCCTCAAAATAGGCACTCCCTACCCCTTTCCTGAAGGTCTGGCCCTGTCGTTCATGTCTGCCTGTGACAAGGTGCTTGTCATCGAGGAGACAGACACGGTCATAGAGTACTTTCTAAGGGACCGTGAGAGGGTTCTTGGACGGCTCTCAGGCCATGTGCCCCCTGAAGGGGAATTGACTCCCCGGGTCGTGCATGGGGTGTTAAGCAATGTTCTGAAAGCGTTGAATCTTGAGCCCCTCACGTTAGTTGAAGATCAAGAAGCCGTGGAACTGGTACAAAGTCTTCAGTTGCCCGTTCGGCGACCCACCCTTTGTCCAGGATGCCCCCACAGGTCCGCATTTTTCGCCATCAGAAAAGTGAAACCCAAAGCCATTTTCACCTCTGACATTGGCTGCTATACCCTGGGGCTCAATCTGGGCGCGGTGGATACCTGCCTGGATATGGGCGCTGCAATCACATTGGCATCGGGATTCTATCATTCGTTTGCTCAGGATGAGGTGGACCAGCCCATCGTGGCAACCATCGGGGATTCCACGTTTTTCCATTCGGGTACGGCCGGTCTATTGAATGCCGTTTACAATGGCGCAAGATTCATCCTGGTAATCCTTGATAACATGACAACAGCCATGACCGGTATGCAGCCAACGCCCGCCCTGGGAATAAAGGCGGACGGAAGCGAAGGAAAGGCTATCACATTGGAAAGGGCTGTGGCAGGATGTGGCGTGGATTTCATTGAGGTTATTGATCCTTATGATATCAAAAAGATGACAGACGGCATCAAAAAGGCAGCTGAGTATGTAAATGAGCCTGAAGGTGGTATCGCCGTTATCATAGCCCGTCACCCCTGTGTCATCGCCTACCGGGATGAGGCCATCCCAGAAAAGAAAAAGACACAGATCACGGATGATTGTAAAGACTGTAATTTTTGCCTCGATCGCTTTGAGTGCCCCGCCCTTTTTCATGACGAGGAATTAGGGCGCACCGACATCAACCGACAGATCTGCGCCGATTGCGGTCAGTGCCTCGCTGTCTGCCCCACGGGATGCATTGTAGAGGCCTAATTAACTGATTCACCGCTGAGACACTCAGAGAGCGATCCTGTTTATCCCGTATATCCTGTCTAATATTTGTTCTTGGGTTTATGGCTGAATAGAATAGATACCCCTTTGAGGCGTTACATGGAGACTGTGAATATTATTTTGTGTGGATTGGGCGGTCAAGGGATCCTGTTTATGACGAGGATACTGGCGCAGACCGCGCTGGATAAGGGCTTTAACCTCTTGGGAGCAGAGACCCACGGCATGGCCCAGCGGGGTGGATCGGTCGTCTCCCACCTGAGAATTGGGGATGTACAAAGCTCCCTGGTTAAGACAGGTTCAGCCCATTTTCTTCTGGCCCTGGAGGAAAACGAGGGTTACCGCAATCTCCCCTTTCTCAGCCGCGGGGCCCAGATGTATGTAAATGCCAATCCCCAACGTTTCCCAAAGGAAGAGGTGAAAGCCTTTCTGGACAAAAGAGGGATTACCTACCATTCAGCACCCGCCGGAAACATAGCCCTGGAACTGGGCGCTCCCCTTTGTACAAACTTGGCCCTTCTGGGATATTTTACTGCCTTCAATGAAGGGCCAACGACCCAAGCAGAACTCAGGAAGACCATTGAAAGCATTAGTCCCGATCGATTCAGAGAGACAAATCTGAAGGTGTTCGAGGCGGGCCTTCAAAAGGGCTTGGAAGAGACATCCTGACCATTAGGTTCTGCTCCGCCCAAGTAGGGATCGTTGACCGCGTAGATAAAATTCATGTCTGGCTTTTCAGTGCAGAAATAGTGCACCCAAATATATATATGACTGAACAAAGCGGCAGCCAATGCTGTTAGTGAAGAAAACAGAACACCGGGTATCCAAAGAATCAAGAGCCCGAACACGTACATACCATTGCTGGTGTATCGGAATATACCCTTTTTAACCAGTGGTTTTCCTCTATATGAGGTATCAAAGTGATCGATACCAAAAGCGCGTTCGAACCCAAAATACCTTGCTATAGAATACATCAAATATAAGGATGAAGCTGCCAAAAGGATGACTAAAATCACCTTAATCATATGGTTCATGGGCATGGTATCCCTGTTTGCTATGGCCAGGAGTGTAATAAATAGGGGACGTGAAATAATTAATAGAAAAAATAGAACAGAATATACAGCAAAGGCTCTATGGCCAAACCATCTGCTTAGCCATCCTGCGTAAAGCTCAGTCCGCCAGCAGAACCATACAAGCACTTGGTGTAAAACCGTAATCCCCACGACCAAATAAAACCAGGTTATCGTTTCTACGCCCCACAACTCTCCCTTGTCAAATCCGTCCAGTTTGCTGAACAGAAAAAACCCAGCCAGCAAAAGCATCAGATACAGCAGGTGCAATAGTTGTTTCTCAAAAATTTTCTTTAATGGAGACATGGAAGCCCCTTAGCGCTAAGCGTGCCCTATCAAACAGCGCGTGAAGGTGGATTGACCAGTTGCTTGTTAGGCTCACTATCATGAGATTTCTTCATCGCTCCTGACGTTTTTATCAACAATGGTACAAATCGTAATAGATGTCTTAATCGCTTTTAAGATCATTTCGTTTTCATTTTCATCTGTTACCTTTCCCGAGGCCACATAGCTCCCAAAGATATTGGCGGCTGCCTGGAAAATAGCCGTTTCACTTGGCTGCAAAGTTGCATGATATTTTTCTTTCATGGTAACTCCTTTCCTCTCGCTCTCATGGATCAAGCAGTTTAAGCCCCAGCTCAGGCTCCAAAACCCGTTTACCCGTGCTACCAACCAGCTCATATAATATAACCTCCATAACCTCCCATACCTTGACACCGCTGCGTATGCAGCCCGTTACAGTATTGTTGCTTCTTCCACAGGCCATATGCATGTGAAGTATGGGATGACCCTCCTCATCCGGGAAAAGGGTTCCTGTTCCAAATATCTCATGGACATCCTCAATGATGTGCTCCATTGGATGAATGGGTCGCGCCTGTCCCATTTCGGGACCGACAACAAGTCTGCTGCCTTCAGTAGCCCCACCGATGATAATCAATGCGGCTGCTCTTATCGACTGCGCACGGGCAAATTTTTCAATTTCCTCATGCACGGTTTCTCCGTCCTCCAGGCGTATGACGAAAACTCTACCCGGTTTTGCCTGAGAATATTTCATTTTGAGATTTCTATCCTCCTCCCGCGGATATTGGCGCTAACCTCTATTGTGGGGAATCCGTAATTGACAATATTGGCCTGCGCAGTATATTACGATAACTCCCACCAACCTATTATGAGGCATTATGGCCGGAAACCCTAATAATGTCAATAACTTTGAGTACACCACGGAAGTGGACAACAACTTCAGCCGCATCTGAAATAACGTGATAAAGGCCACCTCATTGCCAGGACAGCTTGTACGTGTCGCGGAAAGGTGCTGATCTCTGGAGCGATATGATTAGGGAAAAGGAAAAAGTCGCAGGTCTTCTTTTGGCAGCAGGGGCTTCCACGCGCATGGGGCAGCCTAAACAGCTGTTGCGTGTGGGCGAAGAAACCCTTCTTGACCGCATACTCGGTCAGGTCTTGAGTTCTGACCTGGATCTAACCGTCCTCGTCCTGGGCCATCAGGCACACGAGATAAAGCAAGGTTTGAGAACCGACCTTCATCATCCAAAACTCAAAATCGTTGAAAACAAGAATTATCTTGATGGAATCAGCACCTCAATTATCACTGGTCTCTCTGAGGTGGAAGAAGCCTTTGACCATGTCATGATCATTCTTGCAGACATGCCGCTCGTCAACTCAAGTTTGATCAACCTTTTACTCCACGAATACCTTGCATCCCAGTTGCAGCTGGGCGCCATTAAACTCATAGGAAGACGTTCGCACCCTGTAATCATAGGTCGCCAGTTTTATGATGAACTTCACCCGTTAAAAGGGGATGTGGGCGCCAGAGATCTTTTTCTAAAATACGCCGATCAGGTATGTCTCGTTGAACCGGAACATGATTACGACGATGTGGATATAGACACCATTGAAGAATATCTGGAGTTCAAAGAGTCACTGGATCATGACTCAGAAAACCCGGGCTCCAATGAACCTCAATGACCTTAGCCCTTGCCATTTTTAACGTGAGTGTGTTCAAATGAAAATGAGGAAACCATTATGAGACTGAGAGCCCATCCAAAGCTATCAGGGAAATGGCCACCAACCTGGACCCCCCGGCTCAGCGGGACGTCAAAAAAACCACGCGGCGAGCAACCCGATAAACTCCTTTCTGTTCGGGAATTGGAAGGTGCGATTACCCTTGACGTGCAGTTTGAGGGAGAGCGATTCGGTGGTTATCTTGCTATCGAAGATATTGAATTTCGCAAAAGGCTTCTCAAAGTACTGAACAAGAGTCTTTACAGGACCTTAAGGCAGGTTGGGTCTACAGACGTGGATTTTTGATGGGGCCCTTCAGCTCTTGAACCCCCCACCTCTCCTCTTTTAGTTACACCAGATAGACCGGAAGGCATTCGATTCCAAGTCCCTGCCTCATCTGAGTACTATCCCACGAGATCACGCACCGCTTTTATCATATCCTCCACGTCGGGCAGGGCCGCGTTTTCCAATGTTCGGTTATAGGGGATTGGCACGTCCATGCCGGCAACCCGGCGAGGGGGCCTCTTTAAGGCGCCCATGGCCACCTCTGTGACACGGCTCACCACTTCGGCACCAAATCCATGGGTGAGAGCGCCTGGCTCTGCCACCACGAGCCGCCCTGTCTTCATTACCGACCTAACAACCGTAGCCCAATCACACGGTAAGAGGGTACGAGGGTCCACAACCTCAACGCTGATCCCTTCGCCGGACAATGTCTCCGCGGCCTCCAGCGCCGCGCCAACCATGGCTCCAACAGCAACCAGTGATACATCATCGCCGGCCCGCTTCACCTCTGCAACGCCGATGGGCACGATGTATTCCTCCTCAGGTACGGGACCGATTGCGGTATAAAGCAGTTTGTTCTCGAAAAAGAGAACCGGGTTGTTTGAGCGAATCGCGGCCTTGAGTAATCCTTTGGCATCGTATGGCGTGCCCGCCGCGATAATGATCAGACCCGGGATACCGGTCATCCAGGCCTCCAGGCTCTGAGAATGCTGGGCAGCCATGCCGATACCCCCGCCTCCTGGCGTTCTCACGACCAACGGCAGAGCGTATTGCCCGCCGCTCATGTATCGAAGCTTTGCCGCCTGATTCACAATGGGATCCATGCAAGTGGTCAGGAAATCAGAAAAGAGAATCTCGGCCACAGGGCGGCGGCCGGTCATGGCTGCACCGACCGCTGCTCCCACGATGGCATACTCACTGATGGGCGTGTCCATGATACGCTTTGGACCAAACTTTTCCGCTGTGCCCGCTGTCACGGCAAAGTACCCGCCAGTGGACACGTCCTCGCCCAAGAGAAATACCCGGTCGTCCATGGCCATCTCCTCAGTGAGCGCTTCGAGAAGGGCCCTAGAGTAACTGATCTCACGGGCCGATGGACGCGAGGTAACAGCACGGTAAATAACGCCCGGATCGGGTGCATAAACATCTTCGGTGAGCGATTCGAGGGGAGGATCTGGACTGCTCAGAGCAAAAGATATGGCTTCATCCACCTCACTCTCTGCTTGGCGGGTCATCTCGGCAGCCTCATGAGGCGTCAAGGTGGCTTTTTCCAATAACTCTCGCTCCAACGACTGGATAGGACACTTTTGTTTCCAGGCATCGATCTCCTTCTGGCCACGATAGGAAACAGCTTCGCCTTCCATATGACCGCGCCAACGATATGTCAGACATTCAAGCAGGGTGGGGCCTTCCCCGCTACGGGCCCGTTCCACCGCCTCCCCGGTTGCCTGGTAGACGGCCCAAACGTCATTACCATCAACTGTTAACCCTGGCATGCCATAGGCTGCTGCACGCTCCGATAGCCGCTGGATACCTGTGTGCTGGCTCAGGGGCGTAAACTCACCGTAGAGATTGTTTTCAATGACATAGACGACAGGAAGCTTGAAAACAGCTGCAAAGTTCAATGCCTCATGAAACATGCCCTGATTGGTTGCGCCGTCCCCTGCAAAGGAGATGGCCACCTGCCTGGTTCCCTGCTGCCATGAAGCGAGCCCTGCACCGGTAGCGATAAGGAACGGGGCACCCACGATACCGTTGGCCCCCAATGCACCTACGGCCGCTTCGGTAACGTGCATTGAGCCGCCTTTGCCTTTGCACAATCCGGTTCGCTTGCCGTACAATTCGGCCATCATGCCCCTTAAGTGGGCACCTTTTGCCAGCAGGTGGCCGTGGCCTCGATGCGTCGTGGCCACATAGTCATCCGCTTGCAGGGCAAAGCAGACGCCCACTGCTGTTGCCTCCTGGCCAGTTGAAAGGTGGATCGTCTCAGTGGGCAGGTCCCCCTTGGCAAATGCCTCGGCTAAAGACTCTTCAAAGGCGCGTATGAGTCGCATCTTGCGAAGCATCTCCTTTTTCAAGGCCGTCTCATCGGTCGGCAATTCCTGTCCGCGCATCTCAACCCGAAACAGGTCTTCAGGCAGCTCTTCCACCAACGGGATGAAATGACGATTCAGGGCATTGTAATCCACAGACACTTCCTTTCCCCGGCCTACCGGCCTAAGTAGGCCTAGGAAGCAGTCCAACCATCCTTCCCTGCGAGCCCTTCTAAGCCCTCGCGTTTTATCCCTTTTCTTTGGTATCATTTGCTGGTAGCCCAGATCGTCAAGAACTTGGTGGTAAATCTTGAAAGCGGGCTTGACCGCTGGCAACAGTGCCAGGGCTTTGGGGACGGAGCCTCGTGAGATGACCTTTCGTGTAGCAATAGCTCGCGCCACATTTAGCCGTCCCAACCAGAACTGGTGAGCCACATCGCCTGATTGAATCATTTCCACGTCAGGCTTCAGTTCCGATTTACCAAAGGTATAGGTAATTGGTGGCCGCCGCAGGTCAATGGTCACGGAACCCTCCGGCTCCTTAAAGCGGAAACGGACAATCAAATTGCCTTTCAACAGGCGCTCGGCAATCTCATTATCAGCCGCTATCTGTTCGAAGAGCGCGCCGAGGACTTGATAAAGGTGATCCGTGTCACGAAAAACTGGCATGGGAAAACCTCCTAACGGCTTCTGAGGCGTCTCA
>JASFIT010000106.1:0-11432 GCA_050122535.1 Desulfobacteraceae bacterium
ACTTCTTAGAGAGAGGATGGCAAAGTTGAATGAGGCCTACTCTGAGATCAAAAAGGCGAGAAATTTCTAATGAGGCTGTCGGAAAACGCCCATCTGCTGCGTTACCCTCATCCCTCGTCACTGCGGCGTACTTCCCGGTACGCCTCATTCCTCGGGATTTCGGAAGCCTTGCATCTGGACATTTTCCATCAGCCTCTTACAAGGCTGCAACGGCTGAATTGGAGTCATGGGACGCTGGCGTCATGGGTTAGGGAAGGGAATGTTCCGGGTCAGGCAAACGGGCAATGATCGATGTTCGATGATAAATGGTAAATTTTAAATGCCGTCGGTGCTTACCTCATACTGCTCCAAGTGAAAATCTTCCTTTGATATTATGATGATAGGTCTGTCAATCCGCCTCTCCATATCCATGATCGATTCCTGCTCTTCCTCTTTTAGGACCTGATCAATCTCTGGATTCACTCGCACGTAAACGTTACCCCCGTTTATAGAAGAAGCGGCTTCCCTTTCTATGTCACGAAATATCTCACAACAAATGGTCTTTTTCGATTTGAGGGCCCCTCTGCCTTCACAGTAGATACAGGGTTCGCTCATGAGTCTGCTCAAGTTTTCGCGTGTTCTTTTCCTGGTCATTTCGATGAGCCCCAATTCAGACATGCGAAGGATATGGGTCTTGGCCTTGTCTTTGCTCAGGGCCTCTTTCAATGCCATGAAGACCCGATCCCGGTTGGCCTTTTTTTCCATGTCGATGAAATCAATAACGATCAGACCACCTATGTTTCTCAGACGAAGTTGGTAAGCAATCTCTTTCACCGCCTCAATATTGGTTTTCAGGATGGTCTCCTCCAAGTTCCTTTTCCCCACATAACTTCCCGTGTTCACATCTATGGCTGTCAAGGCCTCGGTCAGTTCGATGACTATATATCCTCCTGATTTAAGCCATATCTTCTTCTCCAAGGCCCGGGAAATCTCCATTTCTATGCCGTACGTATCAAAAATAGGATCTATGCCATCGTAGAGTTCAACGGAATATTTCAGTCTGGGTGCGAATGTTTCAATGAACTCCATAATGTTTTGGTATTCTTCCCCAGAGTCAATAATCAGCCGATCCACTTCACGGGTGAATAGGTCACGCACCGATCTCAGTGAGATATTTAAATCCTTATACAGGAGACCAGGGCTTGGTTGTCTCCCCATCCTTTCTTGGATATTGGCCCACAATTTCACAAGGAAATCCATCTCGGATTTGAGTTTATTGCTGTCTGCCCCCTCACTGACAGTCCTTACAATAAACCCAAGGTCATAGGGTCTGATATCTTGGACAATAGTCCTGAGTCTTTCCCTTTCTTCGGGATCTTCTATGCGTCTGGAAATTCCAATATGGTCAACAGTAGGCATGAGTACCAGATGTCTTCCAGGCAGAGAGATATGGGAGGTTAGGCGCGCCCCCTTTGTTCCAATGGGTTCTTTTGATACCTGCACCATAATATCCTGCCCCTCGTGAAGAAGATCCTCTATATTGAAAGAGATTCCTAGTAAGGGATCAGGCCTCATCTCTTCAAGTTCGTGATGTAAGGAATCTTCATCGTTCACGCTGTTCTGGAGCATCATCTGCTCCAGGCCCATGAAGTCATTATGGACGTCTGAAACATAGAGGAAAGCGGTTCGGTCAAGTCCGATGTCAACGAATGCTGCCTGCATCCCTGGGAGGACCCTGACCACTCTCCCGGCGTAGATATCCCCCATCAGCTCTTGACCTGTTTTTCGCTCAATATGGAGCTCAATGACTTGGCCGTTCTCCACAAGCGCCACCCTGGTTTCATGGGGCCTCGTATTGATAATGAGTTCGTTAGCCATAAGAGCAGTGCCTAAAGTGTCTAAAGTGCCTAATGTGAGCGTAAAGCAGCTTCACTCTACGATTGTCTAACAACCCCCAATTCTAAATCATTTTAAGCACTTTAGCCAATTGAAATATTAACCCCTGATCCACCATCAAGGCATCATCCCTGCTTTCGCAGGGACAGGTTCTGCTGCGTTGACTTCGATCGCTCCTCCCCCCGCCCCCCGCCTCCGCGGGTGCAAGCTTCGCGGGGGCAGGCTTGCGGCGTATTACTCCATACGCCTCAGTCGTCGCTCCTCGGCGCCTTACATCTAATGCCTTGCTGGTGATCAGGAATGTTACATAACCTACTAAATTCAGTCTTAATACCCAAGTTAGACGGTGAATTTGGATTAGCCAATGACCTGCTTGGTCTTCAAAATCCTTATTTTTGAGGCCTCATCCTCGCTTAGGTGAAATATGCCTTTGATAATATCCACTGGCTTCAATTGGGGTCCAGAATTATGGGAGATCACCAGATCTAGGCCATTGGGCGGAATGAAGCCCATGGATTTGACCATGGATCTGGCGTTGATTATCTGTTTTCTCCCTTTACGCATTTTCGCTATAGGGAAATATTTCGACTGCAAGAACCCTTTCAAATCCCTCTCTTCTATTTGCACCCCGTTTAAGGTCACGCGGAAATGGCTTTCCTCTAAACCGGAACGCTTCTTCTGTTTGGTGATATCCTCCACATAAATAACCCTGATTCCCATGGGAAGTTGTTTGCCTATTTCTTCCCTTACTGAAGAAATGGGCATGGTTTCGTACAATTCAAAATCGACCGTTTCATGAATACTTTCCGTCCCGACTGGGAGAGCTGAAGCAAAAGAGACCTTGGGCAGGGGATGAAAACCTTTTGAGTAGATGAGATTCAGGCCTGCCCTTTTAAAGGCCCTGATAAAAAGACGGAGCAGTTCTAGATGACTGAGGTATCTGGCGCTCTCGGTCTTAGAAAAGGTAATTCTGTATTTTTTGGCCTCCCGAGGCCTGCGATTTGATACGCCCCTGTCCACCTTTGGGGGGGGTGCCCAATCTCTAAAGAGAATGGGATCGATCTTTTTGTGGTCACATACACCGCACTCAAGACATTTATCCCGACAATCGGGCGTGATCTTCCCTTCCAGAGCCTTTCTCCATTCCCTCTCAAGATAGGTCTTTTTGACCCCTGATTTGATATGATCCCAGGGTAGAATCTCTTCCGTAGATCTTGATCGGTAGAGGTAAAATTTAGGGTTCAGGCCTGATCTCCTGAAGGCCTCCTTCCATAAGTCCATACGAAAATGCTCTCCCCAAGCATCAAATCTGGCCCCCAATCGCCAGGCTTCTATGAGTGCCTCCGTCAATCTACGGTCACCGCGAGAGAAGATGCCCTCCAGCCAACTCAATTCTGGCTGGTTCCATTTTACGCGAACGCGCTTTCCCCTCAGGGCGTTGTGTATGAATTGTATGCGTCTCTGACTTTCCTCAAAGGGCAGTAGGGGTAACCAGACAAAAGGCGTATGGGATTTGGGAACAAAGGTGGCCAAACTCACGTTAAGTTTGGCCTTTTTCCCTTTGCCTTTTGCAAAGCGGGTTACTCCCTCTGCCAGGTGGATGATCGCCGCCAAGTCGTCCTGGACCTCAGTGGGGAGACCGATCATAAAGTAGAGTTTGATCAAATTCCAGCCAGCCCCATAGACCTCCCGAGCCATGCTCAAAATGTCCGCGTTGGTCAACGGCTTGTTAATAACCTCCCTCAACCTGTCGCTACCCGCCTCCGGAGCCAGCGTAAAACCCGTTTTCCTGACCCTCTTAATCTGGTCGAACCATGTTGGATCCAAGCTGTCAACCCGAAGGGAGGGGAGGCTGATTGCGACTTTCTTGTCTGATTGTCGATCCATGAGTTCCTTAAGGAGTTGACCCATTGAGCAATAGTCTCCTGAGCTCAAGGAGAGCAACGAGAGTTCCTCAAAGCCGGTGAGTCTGAGCGCCTCTGTCACGTTCTTGATAACCAATTCGGGATTCCGCTCTCTCGTGGGACGATATATCATGCCAGCCTGACAGAAACGACATCCCCTGGTGCAGCCACGAGAGATTTCTATGGCCAATCGATCGTGGACCAGTTCGGTGAAAGGGACGACCTGACGGCATGGGAAGGCATACTGGCTCACATCGGGTACTATCGCTTTCTCCACTTTCCCGTAAGTCTCTTTCAACGGTTCAACGCAGCTGATGGTCCCATCAGTCTTATAGTGCGCCTTGAAGAAAGAAGGCACGTATACCCCCCTGATGCTTGACAGCTCTTGCAGGAGGTCTTTTTTGCTTGTTAAATGACTTCTTTTTGCTTCCCTGACCGTTTCACACATTTCCAAGGTTGCCTCTTCCCCGTCCCCGATCAGGATAGCATCGAACAAGGCTGCTACAGGTTCAGGGTTGAAGCATGCTGGCCCTCCCGCCACAATGAGGGGGAACATTTCGAGCCTATGCTCTGACAGGAAAGGAATCTTGGAGAGGTGGAGCATACTGAGGACATTGGTGAAGCAGAGCTCATGTTGGAGGCTGAAGCCCAATATGTCGAACTTTGAGAGGGGTTTACCAGATTCCAGCGAATACAGGGATAGATCCCTCTGCCTCAGGGCTTTTTCCAGATCTACCCACGGAGAAAAAACCCTCTCAGCGGCCAGCCAGTCGTAGCTATTTAAAATATGATAAAGGATCTTCAATCCAAGGTGAGACATGCCCACCTCATACACGTCGGGAAAGGCGAGTAGGATGGAGACCTCTGTGGTGGCTGGATCTTTCCGGACGGCATTGATCTCATTGCCCAAGTAACGACTTGGCCGTCTGATATGTGAAAACCATACCTGATCCAGTATGGACATGGGGCTACCCTTAAGAGACTGAATAAAATTTAGATATTAGCATAACAGACGCAAAAAACACAACGAGGTCAAGAAATAAACACCATCTGCAGAAGGGGCCCCATTGCACTGCATAGATAATGCTGAGCAGAGTAACCTGGGCACATTCTGAGTCTTGATAGGGGGGAATGGTTAAGGAGATAAAGAAGCTATCATGTAGAAAAAGAGGGAGAGGGATGGAGAAGAATGGTAATCTCGGCGCCTCCGTCAGGGTGGTTTTCCCCATGGACCTTACCTTTGAGCCCCTCCACGATTCGTTTCACCGTGGCGAGACCTAAGCCCGATCCCCCTTCCTTCGTGGTAAAGAAAGGGGTAAAAAGATGGGAAAGAGCCCTTGTACTGAATCCCTGGCCAGAATCCCTGACAGTGATTTTTACCATTTTCTTTCCTGGCTCAGAGGAATCGCGGTTCTCCACCATGTCGGCACATACTCGGACAACACCCCCATCAGGCATGGCCTCGCTGGCATTTAGAAAGAGATTCCATAGGACCTGTTTTATCTGCTCTGGATCGGATTCCAGCTTGATATCCTGTCTAAAATCCGTTTCCACTCGCAGTTTATCCGTCCAGTTTCCGCTGTTCTTAAAGAGTTCGAGGGACTCGATGGTCAGCTGGCTGAGGTCAAACTCTTGTAAATCGAGGGGCCTGGGTCTTGCAAAAAGGAGAAAGTCGTTTACCAGGTGGTTCAACCTGGTTACCTCTCTTAACATGATGTCCATGAGCCGACTGTTCACGTCATCTTTATCCAGACTTTCCTTGAGCATCTGAATAGAACCACTGATGGAAGCCATTGGATTCCTGATCTCGTGTGCTATTCCTGCCGCCAGTTCCCCGATAAGGGCAAGGCCTTCCACCTTTTTCATTTCCTCTTCTATCAACTTCACCTCAGTCATGTCCTGAAAGAAAAGGATTTGGCCTTTCTGGTCTCCGCCTGTAAGCTTAAGGGGCGAGACAGAGAATCGGAGAAATATTCTCTCTCCATCCTCTCTCAGATAGGGTAGATCAATGAATTGATGGGGTTTTTTGCTCAATCGATCAGGGCGAGCTTTCCCATCGCCCAAGTATTCGTCGAGAAGAGGGAGAATATCCGTCATCTTCCTGCCTATGACCTGGTTTGAATTGATGGCAAAAATATCCTCAGCGGCTGGGTTGAAAAGGATAATTCTGTTTTGATCATCCAAAGTGATCAGGCCTGACATAATGCTTCTTATGATTCTCTCGTTAAGGGCCTCTAATTTGATAAGATCATCTTGCTTGGCTCTGAGTTCGACTCGGCTTTTTCGAACTTGCTCAGCGAGAAAACTGCTGAGAAATGCCACAAGATAGAATGCAGCAACATTTACAACGATCATATAAAAGATAAAGAACCTTTTATCATCAGTAGGGTAATGGGCCAAGCGACTTCCAAAAGGCTCAATCACATCAAAGTAGTGTAGATCCAACAACAGACCATAAAGAATACTGCTACTGGAGGCAACGATCATACCTCCCTTACGGTAAAGCATGATACTGGCATTGATGATGGTCAGGATATAGAGGAAAGAAAATATGCTCTCTATGCCGCCGGTCGCATAGATGACGGCCGTTATAAGAAACGTGTCCATGAGGAGCTGAGAATAGGCGAGTTTGGATAGATCTTTCTGATATTTCAGGAGGACAACGTAGATAAAAGTGAGGAAATAGATGGCAGCAATAAGGAGGTAATGAAAGGTTTGGATATCCCCAAAATAGGTCGCTGTCTCTTTTACCTGGAGAAAGACGGACGCACCCAGAAGAAAAGAGACGAAGAGTACCCTCAAAAACATCAGTTTTTGAAGGCGACCAGAGAGCTCTGATTGGGAAATTTTAGGGTCGGGATCGATCATGCTGACAAAAGGTTATCCCATAGCTGCGGCCATCTGGAAGATGGGCAGGTACATGGCTATAACCAATCCGCCTATAGACCCACCGAGGAACAGCATAAGTAGGGGCTCTAGCATGGAAGTCAATGCCTCTACTGCAGCATCCACTTCATCGTCATAAAAGTCGGCTATTTTCCCAAGCATCGTATCAAGGGCACCTGTGGCCTCCCCCACGGAGATCATCTGTACCACCATGCCAGGGAAAATATCCGTTTCCGATAGGGGCTCTGCGATAGTCTGGCCTTCCGCAATGCTGCCCCTCACCTCGTAGATAATCTCCTCAAGAATGACATTACCCGATGTTTTTGCAACAATTTCAAGGGAATCCAATATGGGCACACCACTCTGGATCATTGTGCCGAGAGTTCGTGTGAATCTTGCAACAGCCACTTTCCTGAGCAGTTCCCCAAATATGGGCACCTTCAAAAGAAGGCTGTCTGTAGACTTTCTTCCCTGCTTGGAATTCCTGTATTGCTTAAGGGCGACAATTATGATGGCCAAACCGATGATTATGAAATGAAAGTTCCCTTTTATAAACCGACTCATATTAACGACCAACTGGGTGGGCGCGGGGAGGGCCGCTCCAAAACCTTTAAACATGTCTTCGAAAACAGGTATGACAAAAATGAGGATGACGGCGATAACTATGATCGCAATGGCCACAACCACAAGAGGATAGGTCATAGCCCCTTTTATACGCTTTTTTAGCTTTTCCGCCTTTTCAATGTAATCTGCAAGACGCCTCAGGATGGTGTCTAAAATACCTCCCACTTCACCGGCAGCGACCAGGTTCACAAAGAGTTCATCAAAGACCTTGGGGTGTTTTCCCATGGCCTCCGCCAGGGTAGAACCCCCTTCCACGTCTTTGGTTACTTCCTTCAGAATCGTCTTAAAGGTTTTGTTCTCCGATTGCTCTGCCAAAATGGTGAGGCCCTGGACCAGCGGGAGCCCAGCATCAATCATGGTTGAAAACTGTCTTGTAAAGACGACTATGTCCTTACTACCGATCCTAGGCTGCAACCAGGATACATTTTCAAAGATATCCTTCGGTTTTGGTTTTATTTTCTTGACCGTAAGGTTTCGTCTTTTCAGTTGACTAAGGGCTATTCTTTCATCAGCAGCTTCCAGCTCCCCTTTCAGCTTCCTGCCCTTTTTGGTTTCCGCGACCCATGTGTAAACCGGCATCTCTGGCCCTCCCTTGGGCTTTATCCATTAAGAATAAGCGTAATTTAGTTATTTTAGTGAATTAGGTGACTAAAGTCAAGGAATCTGTGGGAGGCCCTATCAATATTAGACGACATGGGGAGGGCAATGGGTAGCTAATTCAGGGGTGGGACCTCCCCCCCATATGCAAGAAGGGTTTTGTCGTCGTTTGTTCTTGACAACCAACTCATTTTCAATGTTATAAGATGGCCTTAATTGGCGAAAGTGACGGGCCCCGATCCCAGATCGTAGCCGAGGACAAACGTCACGGGCATGAGGGTTCAGGGTGTGTTGATTAAAACCCGGCTAGGTGGTTTTATCCCTGTGTTTGCGAATAAGAAGGAGGCTGAAGATCAGGCCTTTGGAAAGAGGATTTTACGCTTAAGAAGGTTATGAAGATTAACAGTTAAAGGAGGAAATTACTGTGAGTGAGATTAGTGCTCCGATGGGCGGGAAGGTGCTCGATGTGAAGGTTAACGTGGGTGATGTGGTCAACGAAAATGATGAAGTGCTCATCCTTGAAGCCATGAAAATGGAGTTGCCGGTTGTGGCCACATCATCTGGCACGGTAAAAGAGGTGAGGTGTAACAAAGGCGATGCAGTGGAAGCAGATGCCGTTTTGATCGTACTGGAGTAAAGGGAGCCACCAAAATCCAGAATACCGAATTTCTTGAGGTGATCCCTAAGTAGTAATGAAGCATTTCTTGGAGTCTCCCAGATGGATATAGCGGAAAAGATTAAAGAACTGGAGAGAAGAAATACTGAGGCGGAATTGGGAGGTGGTCAGGAGCGTATTGATCAGCAGCACGCTAAAGGTAAAATGACCGCGAGAGAGAGGGTTGATTACCTCCTGGATAAGGGCAGCTTTCAAGAGATAGACAAGTTTGTGGTCCACCGTTGCCATGATTTTGGGATGGAGAGGAAGAAGATCCCGGGTGATGGGGTAGTTACAGGTTATGGGAACATCAATGGGCGAAAGGCATTCGTGTTTTCACAGGACTTCACTGTATTTGGCGGATCACTGAGCGGTCCATTCGGTGAAAAGGTATGTAAGATTATGGACTTGGCCCTCAAAAGCAAAGCCCCCATCATTGGTCTCAATGATTCAGGAGGTGCCAGGATTCAGGAAGGGATCGTAAGCCTGGGAAGCTATGGGGAAATATTCAAAAGGAATGTCTGGGCCTCTGGGGTGGTACCCCAGATATCCGTTATTATGGGACCTTGTGCAGGAGGAGCTGTTTATTCTCCTGCGCTGACCGATTTCACCGTTATGGTCAAAAAGACGAGTAATATGTTCATAACAGGTCCCCAGGTCATAAAGGCCGTAACTTCTGAAGAGGTAACCCCTGAAGACTTGGGAGGGGCCATGACCCATAACACCAAAAGTGGCGTGGCCCAATTTGCTGAGGACTCGGATCAGGCTGCACTGGATAGAGTGAAAGAAATCCTCAGTTACTTACCTCAGAGTTATCAAGAAAGGCCTCCCAGATTGGAATGTGCCGACGATCCTGAACGTACAGATCCATCCCTTAACAGCGTGGTGCCCACAAACCCCAAATTGCCTTACGATATAAAAGAGATTATTCAATCCGTACTGGATGACAATTATTTTCTCGAGATTCAAAAGCATTACGCCATGAACATGGTGGTGGGTTTTGGGCGACTCAATGGCATGCCAGTAGGGATTGTTGCCAACCAACCCCGATTCCTTGCAGGGTGTCTTGACATTGACGCATCTATGAAATGTTCCCGCTTTGTGCGGATGTGCGATTGCTTTAATGTGCCCTTGGTGACCTTTGTGGACGTGCCTGGGTTCTTGCCCGGTGTGAATCAGGAATATGGGGGCATCATCAAACACGGTGCCAAGATCATTTATGCCTACTGTGAGGCAACAGTTCCCAAGGTTACGGTAATTACCCGGAAGGCCTATGGGGGCGCCTACGATGTCATGTCCAGTAAACACCACGGGGGTGATATCAATTACGCCTATCCCACTGCCGAGATAGCGGTTATGGGGCCTGAAGGAGCCGTTAATATTGTGTTCCGGAAAGAGATTCAAAAGGCAGAGGACCCAGAAGAAACAAGACAGAAAATGGTGGAAGATTACAGGAATAATTTTGCAAGTCCTTTTAAAGCAGCAGAACTGGGCTACATTGATCAGATCATATTTCCAGAAAATACCCGGCCCAGGTTAATACAGGCGCTGGAGATGCTAAGGAATAAGGAGGAATCCATCCCCGCGCGCAGACACGGCAATATCCCTCTTTAGAGTTGGACCAAGAGAACAAAGAGCCCTTCCCCTGAGAGAGGAAGGGCTCTTTATTGAAGGGCCATGTTGGGACCTATGATTTCTTGGCTTCTAGCTTTTTGACCGTTCTCGAAATGATGGTTCCTGAGATGTACATTCCCACCATAAGGAAAAGAAGCACCACAAAGACACCGATAAATCTCAATACAAGCGTTCCAATAATCCACGTCCAGTTGTCCTTCACGATGACAATGTCGGCCCCGTCCTTATCCTGCTTTGAGATGGTGATGGAATGCCAGGTGAGTTTTCCGTCATCTTCGATATAGGTGGCATCTTTCCAGTCACGGAATTTAATGTCCTTATATTCTTTTAAGGCTTGTCTGTAAAACGCCAAAGTCTCATCGTGGGAGAGATGAGTTTTCATCTCCAATCGCGTTTCTGTCTTTTGAATTGTCTTCCCACCAGGTATGAGTGGAGCACCAAGAAAGTCTTCAGCATATACGGGTGCCGGGATTGTCAGCATAAAGATGAATATGGGGAGCAACAAATCTTTCATTTTCCAATCCTTTTTTGAGCGGCACAACCGCCCGCCTCGCCTGAGCCCCGCCTTTTAAGGCGGGTATGAATGGCATCCTTATAATTCCCCTCCCTTGATGGCCCGTCCTCCTTAGCAGGCTACTGCGGAGGATGGAGAGGGGATAAAGGGGAAGGTGAGAGCCCAGGGCTTTTCACCCCCACCTTAACCCGCCAAAGATCTATGGCGGGTTAATCCTCCCCCGTCAAGGGGGAGGAGGTTCTCTAGGCAAGTTTCAGATGCCCCACGTTTCAAATCGGGCAGTTTCCCTAATCAAACATAGCGATAAACATCCCGGCTGCAGCGGCCGACCCTATAACACCTGCCAGGTTTGGGCCCATGGCATGCATCAGGAGATGATTGGTATTGTCGTACTTCAGTCCTTGCACCTGGGAGACGCGTGCAGCCATGGGCACCGCCGAGACGCCTGCAGAACCAATAAGGGGATTGATCTTTTCCTTCAGGAATAGATTCATCACCTTTACGGTGAGTATCCCTCCTATGGTACAGACCGCAAAATCCACGAGGCCCAGGCCAAAAATAAACAGGGGTTTCCAGCTCAGAAATCTGTCTGCATGCATGGTCGCCCCCACAGAGATGCCGAGGAATATGGTCACGATATTCATGAGGGCACCCTGAGAGGTTTCTGTCAGTCTTTCTACCACACCGCTCTCTTTCATGAGATTGCCCAACATAAACATCCCCATCAACGGAATGACCGAAG
>JASFIT010000107.1:0-11396 GCA_050122535.1 Desulfobacteraceae bacterium
GAATTCCTGATCTTTTTTTGCTACCGAAATGACATTGGAGCGTGTCGTTGGCCTCTCTCTAATATTTGCCAGCTTTGTAATCACAGTAACGGTGCTGAGGAGGTGTTCCGGCACCTTTACTGGGCTGGACGTTGTTTCGGTAGTTTCTTGAACCTTTGTCTTGCGAACCCAGCCGGAGACCCAAAGCCTCGGTATCCAGGCATGGATCCAGTCTCCCTGAGAATCAAGCCACTTGACCTTTTCCTCTTTAACGAGGGGACCAAAATAGTGAGACTTATGCTTGGGTTGAAGGAAGACGTAACAGGAATCCACAGTCACTTCTAGGGTGGAGAGCAAATTGGAATGGGGATCGATTGGTTCAGGAGGCGTTAGGTCTCGCAAACCGTCTTCACCATATTCATCCTCATTCTCTCGATCAATAGCCGCACCGTGGATGGGCATTAAAACAAACACCAGGGTCAACGTGAGGAAGCAAATTGAAAATATGCGCAAAAGTCTATTCAAAGCTCAACCTCTTCACAGGGCAAATGGCTGTCCCCTAGAGCAGGGAAAGAAACATGGTGATAGTGTAAAGTCAAGGTGCATTTGTGTCAATGGAAAGGTTTCTAGAAACTAGTTGGAGCTGTGGCCTCCGCTGGCTTCTGCCCGTTCCACCTCATAGAATTCCACATCCCGACTCTTAGGGGGTATGCGCAGGACGCCGTCCACATCTTCTAGATCGTACCACCACTTGTATTCCTCCTCAGGTTTTCCGTAACCCAAAAGATCGTCACCCCAGACGGCAAAGTGCCTGGCAAAGGGAAAGTTCCGCATGATCCACATGACAGAGCGATGGAACGGCGTGAAGGGTTTATTCCAGGGGCACACTTTAATGCACGTGCCACAACTCGCTCCGTGCTTATTCCCCACTCTCATGGCCGTACATTTTTCCACATTATTAGGCCATTTCTCATAGCTGTTCTGTATCACTTTATCGCCAGAGCTTATGGATCCTGACGGGCACTCTCGCGCGCACTTCTTGCACTTGGCGCAAAAGTCCTGAAGGCCAAAGTCAATGGGCTTGTCCACGGCCAGGGGAAGGTCTGTTGTCACGACCGCTGCCTTGAAACGCGGCCCCAAAAAAGGGTTTAAAACGATGTCACCGATGCGACACATCTCTCCCAGGCCAGCCCATAGCAAGATGGGCGGGACCACAACCTGATAGTTTCGGGCGTGATGGGCTCGGGCAGGGTAACCGAGACGACGGATGTAGTCCGCCAATGTGCAGGCGATGAACGCAGAAGTGGAATAGGAGAGGAAGCTCTGGCCTGCACTGATCCAGTCATGTCCTGTTGAGGCCTTGAAGGTCTTCCAATCCTGGTCAATAATGATGGCTATGGCGTATTTGTGATTTAATTCCACCGATTCGCCGTCCGGAAAAGAATTCGTATAGACGGCATAGGGTGGCAAATGACAAATCCCCACGATATCGGAGCGAAGGAAATAGGCCATCTCCTTGATGTGACGGGCCATGGCCACGGGATCGTCGGGGAGAGGCGCTCTCGACCCAGCGGGCCTGCCATCTACTTGGTCTGCTAAGGCCGCAGCCATGTAACTCAGGGCCCCGGAAACGGGGTGCTTGGGGACGAAGCGGCCCACCTCCACTTGCAGCTTAGGGCCGAAGACACCGCGCCTCGAACGGTTAAAGCCGCTCTCCCTCTCATCGACGCGCTGGACCTGCGCATCGATGATCTCTGTGGTTGGTCTTTGGACCCTCTTCAGGATCTCCACAGGATAAGGGTCGAGGCTTTTGGCATGGAAGGCGCGTCTATAGGTTGTAACAATAGCCACTTCAACAATCTCCTTTCAGAAATGGGGGACGTCTATTGATGTATTGATTATGGTGGAGGGCACCTGGCGCATCTATGCGGGCTTGCCGTGGCATGTAGTAAAGGTAGTAACTGAAAGGGATGTTGGTGTCAATCAATATGTCAATAGACGTCCCCCATTTGTTGTAGCCAGTGCACTGTGATGGTGATGGCGCCAAAATCTTCGTCCACCTTTCCCTTCAGGATGTAAGGTCGAGAGGCATTCAGCGTGTGGCAATACTGGTTGTATACCTTCGGGAAGAGAACGGTTTCATAGATCCCTGTCTGGTCTTCAAAAGAGACGAATTTCATGAGCTCACCATGGATGGTGTGCACTGTTTTGGTGGTGATCTGCCAGCCGATGGTGGTCACCTGTTTCCCCACATGGGCATGAAGATCTCGGGCCCTGACATATTTGAGTCGTTTGAGGGTATCTCTGTAGCGGTCGAGGGGATGGATCGAAAGAAGGAAGCCCAAGGTGTCCATCTCGTGTCTGAGCATGACTTTTCTGGGGTAGGGAGCGGGATTTTGGATTTGTGAGCGGGAATATTTTTGGGGACCTGCGAGCGGTGCGGGCAGGATGGAGGTGGAGAAGAGGTCGGGGGTTTTGTTTTCCTCTTTATGATCGAAGAAGCGGAGGGCTTGCCACATAAGGCTAGGTCTGGTGGCACCATGGGCAACGCTGTCAAAGCTGCTCGCCTTGATGAGAATCCTCACATCCTGGAGATGAAGATGGGACCCGGTTCGTCCCAAGAAATCCTCCAACGAGATGAAAGGACCGTGCTTGGATCGCTCCTGGATGATCAGCTCCATCGCCTCTTGGGATAGGTCTTTCAACTGCATGAAGCCGACCCGGATGTCTCTATCCTTGCCCGTATATTTAATCTCACTCTGGTTGATATCAGGCGGCAAAATTTTGAGGCCCATCCGTCTCGCTTCCGATAGGTAACCAAAGGTAGAGTAATAGCCGCCACCATTGGAAATGACCGAGGCCATGAACTCGGCCGGGTAATGAGCCCTAAGATAAGCGGATTTGTAAGCCACCAGTGTGTAACTGGCCGAGTGGGGCTTGCAGAAGCTGTAACCGTCAAAGCCCATAATCATCTGCCAGACGTCTCCGATGATTTCCTGGCTCACATTGCGGTCCTGGGCCCCGCGCGTGAAGCGGGCGTAAAAATCCCTCAGCTTTTTCTCCTTATGCTTTTTACTCACCACCTTTCTGAGGGTATCCGCCTCTGAAGGATCAAAGCCAGCCAGGTGGATGGCTGCCTGGCTCAGCTGTTCCTGAAAGACCATGACACCCAGAGTTTCCTCAAGGACAGGATTTAAGAGGGGGTGGGGCGGGTCCCAGGGTTCGCCGTGGAGTCTTGAGACCCATGTCCTGATGCTCCGGTTTGAGGCTGGCCTTATGATGGAGGTGACCACCACGTTGAGATGGAAGTGGTCCATCCGGCAGTACGCTTCAAATGTCAAACCGGATCTGACCTTGGTCAGGACCTGTCTTGTGGCCGGGCTCTCGAAATAGAAGACACCGAACGTGTTGCCCTGGTAAAAGATCTCCACGGTCTTGGGATCATCAATGGGGTTCCAACTCGCGTAGTCAATCCGGCGGCCGTAATTTTTTTCCACCAGATCCAGGGCATCTCGGATGACGGCCAGGCTTCGGTTGCCCAGAATATCGATTTTGACCAGTCCGCCATCCTCCACCGAATCCTTTTCCCACTGGAGCACCTGAACGCCGCCGGCGGAGATCTCCACCGGGCAGTAGCGACGTATTTCATCGGGAACCACCACCATGCCGCCGCAGTGGACAGAGAGATGGTTGAGATGGTCTTCAAGCTGGACCGCAGCACTCAAAATTTCATCCCAGGGTTTTTTGAGCTCGACTCCCCTCATCTTGGGGTGGTTTTCCAGTTCTTTCCAGATCTTCCTCAAATGCCATCCAAAACCGATGCGGCTTGTCACATGGTTGATTTCTGCTTCAGCCAACCCAAAGACCTTTGCCACTTCCCGGATGGCCGATCGGGCACCAAAAGTATTGTGGTTGGCCACCATGGCTGCACGGCGGTTGCCATATTTGGCAAAGACATAATCAATGATCTGATCCCGCTCATCCCAGGCAAAGTCCACATCGATGTCCGGCGGATCCTTTCGACCTGGATTTAAAAAGCGCTCGAAGAAGAGATTGTGTTTTATGGGATCCACATGGGTGATCCCCAAGGCATAGGAGACGATGGAAGCGGCCGCACTGCCCCGGCCGCAGGACCGAAGGGCGTTTTTGGTTATGTCTCCCACCACGAGAAAATAATGGGCAAAGTTTTTCTCCCGGATGATTTTCATTTCATGTTCCACCCGTTCTCTCACCTCCCGGGTGATCGTCCCATACCGTTGTCTGCATCCCTCCATGGTGGCTCGATAGAGACGGTCGTAGGCCTCCCTGTCCGTCATATGCTCAAAATGGGGGAATATGATCTGGGAGAAATCCCAATCCGTCAGGCAAGCGTCGGCCACCTCAAGGGTGTTTAGGACTGCTCTGGGAGCGTGGGGAAACTGATTATTCATGGACTGGGGTGAATTGAGGACATTGTGCTCCCAGCAGGTATCTTCAACGGTGAGACGGGAAAGTTTGCTGTTCAAGGCCACGGCCCGAAGGATCCGATGAAGTGGGAACTGATCCTTCCTGATGAGGGTGACCCGATTGGTGGCCAGCGGGGGAATTGCGCTCGCACGGGAAAAGGCGTAGCATTTGTGCATGCCATAACCTGGAGACATTTCCACATAGAGATCTTCTCTCCCTTCCTTTTTAAGGGCCTTGAGCAACCTTAAATCGTCAGAGAAGATGATGAGTCCCTGGCGCCGCGTTTTTAGGGGTTGGACCAGATCGAAGTCTTGATGGCAGTGCCGGTCAGAGATGATCCGGCAGAGATTGGCATATCCCTCGCGGTTTCGGACCAGCAGGACCGCCCGATGGTCATCGGTCGTCAGTTCACTTCCCACAATGGGTTGGATCCCCATTTCTCTGGCTGTCTGGAGAAAAAAGATGAGTCCGTACAATCCATTGGTGTCGGTCAAGGCGAGTCTATCCATCCCCTGCGCCTTGGCAGAGCGGCAGAGTTCTTCAATGGTGGGGATACCCCAACCCTTGGAATAATGAGAATGGACATTGAGATGGACAAAATTGTTCATAGCAAAACTCGGCATAAGGCATAGGGCACAAGGCACAGGGCACTGAGGTGCAATGCCAAGTCTCTTTACCTTGAGCCTTAGGCCTTGCGCCTTGCGCCGCATGATCCTTAGTTCAGGTCACGCGGCTCTGCCATACTTGATCGCCTCATCGCCATACCTTTCCCTGATGCGATCCAGGGCATGGGTCACAAGGGTCTTTTTCTCCGCATCGACAGGTGCTGCGAGGAAAAGGGGGAGCTGGGAGGAGGGAGCTGAGAAATCCCGGAACCAGACCCTCATGAATCTCACACCGATCCGGCGTTGACAGGCCTTGAAGAGGATTTTCTCCAGGGGTCCATAGAGATCAAGATCCCAAAAACTCCCGTGGGGGAGAGTTGTCTGGCGTGTGACCTCCACCTGGTCCGCATATCGAAATAAAAGACCGGCCTTGCGGGGAAACAATGCCCTGCCTCTGAGTCGACGGGCGCACTTTTCCACCAGCCCATAAAGGATCCCCAGCAGTATCCGGTCATCATTCTCGTCTCTGGGAAGGGTGATCTCTTCTGTTACCGTGGGCCTGATACGAGGAGGGTAGACCGGGGTGGGGTCTATACCAAAGGCCCTCTGATGGATTACATAGGCCTGGCGGCCAAAGACAAGTTTCAAACTCCCCATATCCATGGCTGCTATCTCCCGGACCAGGGTGATATTCAGTTCTTCCAGGAGGATTCTACGGCGAACAAGGCCTATACCGGGCAGCACATTCACCTTTAAAGGGGCCATAAAAGAGGACTCCTGGCCGTGATCCACATCCAGGACCCCTTCGGATAGCATAATCGTGGAGGCAATGCTGGAGACCATCTTGTTGCCCGCCACACCTACTGCCCCGGAGAGACGTAAATGGCCCTTAATTTCTCTTCGGAGGCGGCTAGCCGTGTCCTTTGCCCGCCCCCATAGACGCTCTGTTCCTGTCACATCCAGATAGACATGCCCTGGTCGGAAGGGTTCCCAAAGGGGTGTATATTGGGTCAACATCTTGGTGAGGACATGAGAGGCCTTTTCTGTGAGACTGGGGTTGGGGGGCAGGACAGTCAGGTCAGGGCAGAATTTGATGGCCTTTCCAAGGGGCATGCCCTTAAAGATGCCTTCTCCGCGGGCCTCGGATGAGGCAGAGAGGATAAGTGCGCGTTCTGAATGGGGTGGGGCCACGGCCACAGGACGATCCCTGAGTTCGGGATGGCAGACCCGTTCCACAGCAATGGAAAAAGCAGGAATGTGAATGTGAAGGATGTGACGGTACAAGATGTAATTTCCTCGACAATTTTTCGTCCTTAGGGGGAGCCCTGCCTTCCCCTCCCCTGGTGGGAGGGGCTAGGGGAGGGGGATAACAGTCTGCGCCTTATGGTTTCTAAAACACCTTCTAGATTTTCAAATACCTCATTATCCCAAAATCTGAGCACTACATATCCTTCTTGGTTGAGCCAGCGATCTCTCTTTTTGTCTTTCTCTTTCGCTATGGCGTGTTGACTACCGTCCAACTCGATGACAAGCCTTTTTTCAAAACTAACAAAATCTACGATATATTGGCCTATGGGTTGCTGTCGGCGAAATTTAAAACCCTCCAATTGCCTTGTAGCCTTTGCCAAAGTAATTTTTCAACCTCCGTGGTTCGTTTTCTAAGGGTCCTAGCGAGATCAGCAAATTTGGTGTTCATCGTTTCACCCCCACCCAGCCTCCCCCATCAAGGGGGAGGAGCGACAGATGACGGAGTGGCGTTTCGCCTTATTCCTTATGCCTTGCCCCCTTTGCCTTGTGCCTTACGCCTTGAACCTTTTCCCTTATTTATAATGCCTCATAACCCCGACCACTTTTCCTTCGATACGAAGGCCCTCCTCTTTGACAACAAGGGGTTCCATGCCCTTGTGGGCAGGCCTGAGTTCCACATGATCTTCTTTTTTGTAATACTTTTTAACGGTCGCTTCATTGTTGATCAGGGCCACCACGGTCTCCCCGTTCTCAGCTGTTGGCTGCTTCCTGACCACGACGAAATCCCCGTCCAGTATCCCGTCCTCATCCATGGAGTCTCCTTTGACCTGCAGAACAAAGTAGTCGCCGCTGCCTATCATGGATGGAGGAATTTCAATGGCATTGACGTCCTCTACGGCCTCGATCGGTTTCCCAGCGGCCACCCTGCCTAGGAGAGGAAACTCGAACCGCTTGGTCTCCACAGGGCTGATCACCTCAATAGCCCGCTTCTGGTTCTTTTTTTGAGGAAGGCGGATATACCCTTTCCGCTCTAAGGCCTTAAGGTAGGTGGTGACCGTGTTGTAAGAGCTGAAGTGGAAATGGGAACATATCTCTTCAAAAGTGGGTGAACGGCCCCATTCATTTATATATTTGGCCACATAAGCCAAGAATTCTTTCTGCTTTTCGGTCAATTTCATGTGTTCCTCCTAATTAACCGCAGGCTCCCCTTTTCCCCCTCACCCTCCCCTCTCCCCCCAGGGGAGAGGGGAGTTGATGAAAGGTGGAGCGAGGCGGCCAGGTCGGCCGAACAAAGGTCTGCGTAAGTCTGCGGCAATCAAATACAGTAAAATTTACAGTTAAATGTAATGTAAGTTTTACTGTAAGTCAAGAAAAAAATGAGAAATGGAGGAGGGGGGTGAGGTGGGACAGATATATGATCAGGCGGGGTTCAATTTATTAAAAAGTTACTGACATGCCTCCCCGAAATTCTTGTCACCAAAGCAGCAAGTTAAGGCACTTACTGACAATTCCACAACGATAAAAGACTCTAACCTATTGATAAATCATGAAAATTTTCCTTGACTTTTTCTTTTCACACTATCACACTACGGAAGCCATATTTTTAACTTCCGCAGGGCATACTGCTGGGGTACCTAATACGGATGCCCAGGTGAACGGTTAACTTCACAACCCGATTTTTGCAGAATTTAGCTTCCTTAGAGGCCCCTTAACCCCATTATTACCCCTAACCCCTCTGAGTTTACCTCCTTGCTCAGAGGGTTTTTTTTGGGGCATCTTTCAAAAATACCGACTCGTCTTTCCATCCTTCCCTAGCATTCCCCTGGCAACCAGCAGGGCCTGGTTACGATCCTCCATGTTTAAGGCCTGCTCCAGGCCTCCGGCGTCCAGGTTCATGTTGATGGCCTCTTTGGTAAGGCGGAGGCCCATGGGATTTTTGCTGTTCATGGTCTTGGCCAGCTCTAACGCCGATTCCAGCAGTTTATCACGCTCCACAAGTCGGCTGGCCAGGCCAAGATTCACGGCTTCCTCAGCAGACATGAAGTTCCCCGTGAGCATGAATTCGTAGGCCCTCCCGGCCCCTATAAGCCTTGGAAGAAAATAGCTGCAGGCCATGTCGGCGCCACCCAGGCCGATATTGATGTAGGCGGCCGAAAACCGGGCATCCGGGCTGATAATCCTCACGTCCGATGCCAGTGCAAAGCTGAAACCCAATCCGGCGGCTGGACCGTGAACAACACAGATGATGGGCTGCGGAGTGCGCCTCATCGCCAGATTCAATCTTCCAAGACGGGATTGAAACTTATAAAATTGGTCAGTACCCATTTCGGGAAGAATCTTTATCATCTCTTTCATATCCAGGCCTGCGCAGAACCCCTTTTTACCATTACCCCTCAGAATCAGGACATGGGTATCCAGGTCATACTGCCGCTCGCTCCAAAAGCTTTCCAATTCCTCCATCATCTTCTGGTTGATCAGATTGTACCTGCGGGGCCGATTAAGAGATAGGATGCCAATACCTTTTTCCTTGATTTCGTATTCTATGGTCTCATACTGCATAAACGCTCCCCCCTTTACATATCAAACCGTTTAATGTTACACCTTTTCAGGCGGCCTCCACTATGTAACCGCAAAGTTTAGATTGGATTTGGGAAGCGAGCATAGCTTCAGCCGGGTTCTATGAGTTATTGAAGGCAATCCAGCCCATCTATAATACGCGCGGCTCAAAAAAGCCAAGTTGAAATCTTTGACCGAAAGGCGAGAGATCCTAGAACTTTTATTAAGCCATGCCAATCCCGCGCGAAAGGCTGTGTCAAAATGTCATTGCGAGGGAGTGAAATGACCGAAGCAATCTCATAAGAAATTCAAATTAGGAGATTGCCGCGCTCCCTTCGGTCGCTCGCAATGACGAAATTGGATTAGGGCACCGTTTCGCGCGCGGAAATCCAGGTTAAACTTAAAAAACCAAGAGGAGTTTTGAATGTATAAGATCCTTGCCATTTATGGCAGTCCGCGTCGGAAGGGCAACACGACTTTGTTACTCCAAAAGGCCGTTGAAGGCGCAAAAGAGGGTGGTGCGGAAGTTGAGGAGATCGTTCTCCGCGACCTAAAAATGTCGCCCTGTCTTGAGATCTATGGGTGCAAAAAGGAGGGTCGGTGCGTCATCAAAGACGATTTCCAGACCGTCTATGATCAGATTCTGTCCTGCAATGGTTTGATGCTCGCCTCCCCCATCTTCTTTTATACAGTGAGCGCTCACACAAAAATCCTCATGGATCGCTGTCAGTCCTTCTGGGTTAAGAAATACTGGATAGACAAAGCACCATTTGGAAAACTCGAGCCCAAACGCAAGGCCCTGTTTGTTTCTGTGGGCGCCACCAAAGGGAAAAAACTATTCGATGGCGTCCGCCTCACTGTGCGCTATTTCTTTGAGACCTTTGATGCAGAGCTCTGGAGATCGCTCCTATACCGAGGTTTAGATTTTGAGGGCGATGTGTTAAAACATCCAGAATATTTGGAAGAGGCGTACCGATCAGGGTTTGAGTTGGTTCAGGCCGTCAAGGATATGGCATAATTGATGGGCTTGAGGCTGTCGGAAAACGCCCATCTGCTGCGTTACCCTCATTCCTCGTCACTGCGGCGTACTTCTGTGTACGCCTCATTCCTCGGAATTTCGGAAGCCTTGCATCTGGACATTTTCCATCAGCCTCTGAGACGCTAGTTTTTGGAGAGTCTACTGATTATCCTGCAGATCATCCACGAGGGCTAATAGGCCATGTACAAAGAACGTTTTGAAAACCTGTCCCGAGTGGCGCAAAAGGTCACGTCATCCCTGGACATCGGAGATATCCTGGAGACGATCCGTGATGAAGCCAAGGTGACCGTTCCCAGTTCACGAGAGGCGTGCCTGTTGATGTTCGACAATGAGGCGTTGCATTATACTCGTCCTCTTCATTGTGCGGTATACAAGAATCGAATCAATTGTCAGCTCTGCAAGCGAGGCCGCGAGACTATCGAGGGCGTCCTTGACCAACCTCTTACCTATCAGTGTTCTTACCGTGACGACGACACGGCCGGTGAATCAAAACAGGCCGTCTGTGAGGTGGCGCTGCCCATACATGATGGAAAAAAACCACTTGCGGTGCTGGACGTCATTGCAAAAGAGGGGCACTCCTTTGACGAGTTGGACATAACGCTCCTAAAAGACTTGGCGGATCTTGCCACCAACGCCATTGTTAACACCCGTAATCACTGGAGGATGGCTCAGGAAAAGCTCAACATGGATCAAATCCTCACGCACCTGCGGCCTTTTGTCCCAGAAACTGTGCAGCGGATCGTGGAGAAGGATCCATCTGCACCTTCCCTGGACAAGAGGGATGTGGATGTTTCTGTCCTTTTTTTGGATGTGGCTGGCTACACCAAGATCAGTGAATCCCTTACACAAGAGAAGGTGAACTTCATCATTGAGAAATACTTCTCCTCTTTTTTGGATGTGATCTACTCGCACGAGGGAGACATTAATGAGACGGCAGGAGATGGGCTAATGGTGATCTTTCAGGGTACTTCCGAGGAAAACGCCTTGGACGCCTCAAGATCCGCTTTAGAGATCAGGAAAAGGACGATTGAGATCAATGATGAGCTGAAAGGCCGCTTTCAACCCATTGACGTGAACATGGGAATCAACTCCGGTGTGGCTTCCGTAGGGATGACCAGGTTTGACGGAGCAGCCGGGACAAGGATGACATTTACGGCCACTGGGCCTGTGACGAATCTAGCGGCCCGGATTGCAGCTGCCGCGAAAGATGGGGACATCCTTGTGGGGCCGGAAACGGCAGAACGCATCAAGCAGGAGATCACGCTCCATGACCGGGGCTCCAAAAGCTTCAAGAATGTGAAAGGGAAAGTGAGGGTTTACAGCCTGATCCGTCCCGATTAGAGGGGAGAAATGAAAATATCCCTCCGTTTCCGGCATGCCCGCCTAATCTTAGTCACGCCTAGTTAGTTGTACTGAGAGATCGGATTATTTAGTCGCCGTTTCCAACATAAGCCCATTCCTAGAGCCTTTTTTGTGGCTAGTCTTTTGAAGTTGGAATGGTTTCCCGGTAATGGCCAAATCTC
>JASFIT010000108.1:0-11332 GCA_050122535.1 Desulfobacteraceae bacterium
ACTCATGTTTTGCAGGAGTTTTTCCACTACTCCACCACTCCAGAACTCCAGGATCTCCAGTCCGTTGACACTCATGGGAGTATGTGTGCATGGCAGAAGATGTGGAAATTAGAACGATGAAGGAAGAATGTCTTTTCGAGCGTTTTTACGAGATCTGCGGGAAGTATCCGAAGCATACAGCCATAGTCTATCTTGGAGAGGAATATTCCTATGGAGAGCTCAGAACAGACATCGAAAGGTTCGCCACCGGCCTCAGTGAGTTGGGCGTCAAGAAGGGGGACCGGGTGATCATCTATACCTCAAATTGCCCTCAGTGGGTGATCGCCTTTTTCGGCGTTCAGATTATCGGGGCCCAGGCCGTGCCGGTCTCCCCTATATATACCTCCCACGAGGTGGAATACATGGCCAATGACTGTGGGGTGGAAACCATTGTCTGCCTGGACACCAATTATTGCTACGTCAGAGAGATAATCCCAACCACGCCCCTAAAAAGAGTCATCGTGACCAACCTCGTAGATCTCGTGCCAATTTGGAAGCGCTTCGTTGGTTTCCTCTTTGATAAGGTTCCCCACGGGTCCTACGACAAAGGGGCCGATATTTTCAAATTCAAAAAGATCTTATCCTATCCCCCCAATCCACCGACAGTGGAGATGGATGCATGGAAAGACATCTCTTTTATCCTTTACACCGGGGGCACTACGGGATTTCCGAAAGGCGTCCCCCTTAATCATATGGGCGTCGTTAGCTATCTGAATGAAATGGCAGAGCATGTATTGGATGGCTATGTGAGCGAAGGGGGAGGAGATACTTACATCTGTGTGAATCCACTCTTTCATATCATGGCATTTTCCAATTTTATGATGCTTGTCCTGAACCGTGGAAATCCGGGTGTCCTCATGCCTGAACCCCAGATCGATGCGGTTCTAGAGGCCATTCAGAGACACAAGGGCACGGTGTTGCTGGGCGTTCCCGCCCTGTACCGGATGATTCTTGAGAACGATAGATTGGAACAATATGAACTCAGCTCCCTTCGTTACTCCTTCTGCGGGGGCGATAAACTTGCTACAGAGATTTTTAAGAAATGGAAGGCGAAGTTCCAGATCCCCATTCACCAAGTATATGGCTCCACCGAAGTGGGGTTTGTAACACACGACAGGTTGGATGAAGACCCAGATCCGGAGAATATGGATGTGGGGAAACCTCTGCCGTCGCGAAAGTGCATTGTGTGCGATCCCGACACCCTGGATATATTGCCGCAAGGCGAGGTGGGAGAACTGCTTGTCTCCTCTGAATATACGATCATGGAGTATCTAAATAAGCCTGAGGAGACCGCCAGGTCATATGTGAAGATCGACGGTGAGACCTACTATCGCATGGGAGATTATGTGCGAATAGACGCGGAGGGGAATGTGCACTACGTGGAAAGATCCGCTGATATCATCAAATATAAGGGTTACAGGGTCTCCGCTTCGGAGATAGAGGCTGTGCTCCAGGATCATGATGCGGTCATAGCGGCCTGCGTAGTGGGTGTTGCTGATCCAAACGTGGGGGAGCGTATTAAAGCCATGGTAGTCCTAAGGGAGGATGCACGGGGAGTAGGCGCTGCGGATCTTCTCAAGTTCTGCCGGGGCAGGTTGGCGCCCTATAAGATGCCAAAGTACATAGAGTTTAGAGACATGCTACCTAAGTCGAAGGTGGGTAAACTCCTAAGGCGCGAAGTAAGAGACGAGGAGAGCAGGAAAACAGCCAAAGAGAAGAAGATAGAGGTTTAGCCAAACTGAGGCCTCCCGGATGAAGATAAATCCAAATAATACGCGCAATGTGTTTTGGGTTTCTAGAATATTATTGGCCTCTTAATACCTTGTTTTTGCAGAAAACTCTCCCCACATATAACCACACAAACTTATCCGGGAATGTCCGAAAAAGACTGAGTGAGTCGTCATACTTTAGGCATTTGAAAAGCCCCTGGGCTAAGCGGGGTTTTCTGGAGGGGCCAAAAAATTTGCCCACAGCCCTTAAAGATGGCGCACATATTTCGGAGGGCAAACAGATGGATCTAGGACTCAAAGATCGTGTGGCGTTTTTGACAGGTGCGACCAATGAGATTGGCCGCGCCGTATGTCTCGGTCTGCTCAGGGAGGGTGCGAAGGTAGCCTTTTCCGATATAAACGTGGAAAAGGGAGAGGCCATGGCCACTGAAATCGCCGGTGCTGGAGGAGAGGGCATATTTTTCAAGACAGATGTGCGCGACTATAAAGAAGTGCAAGATAGCGCAAAGAAGGCGAAGGACCATTTTGGCCAAATTGATATCATGGTATACATGGCAGGGGTAGGAAGCCCCAAGAGGTTTGTGGAGACGAGACCAGATGACTGGAAGGCTACAGTGGATGTTCTTCTCTATGGAATGCTCAATACCACACACGCGGTTCTCCCTTTCATGATAGAGAACAAATACGGAAAAATCGTAAGCATCATGGGTGATTCCAGCAGGGTCGGGGAGTCGGGTCTCTCTCTGATCGCTGCGCCAAGGGCCGGCCAAGGGGCATTGGTCAAGTCTGTGGCAAAAGAGGTGGGTCGATACAACATTACGCTGAACTGTGTATCGGTAGGCGTTGTGGACACCTCCCACTACCCGTCGGGGCACATCGATAAACATGGGGAAAAGATCGTCAAGAACTATCCCCTCGGAAGGCTGGGAACCGCAGAAGATGTGGCCCCCATGATTTTGCTGCTTTGCTCCGATCTCTCAAATTGGATAACGGGGCAGATTATTAGTGTAAATGGGGGTTACGCGATGGTGTAACCGAATGCTGATCTAAATCGCAATGTCCTTCGGGCTGGGAGGGTATGTCGTAATTCGTCATCCCGGCCAAGTCCCGCGGAGCGGGATGCGAGCCGGGATCCAGAATGATTTGATTTTCAGCCACTTTCCTGGATTCCCCTTCGACTTCGCTCAGGGTGGTGAGCCTGTCGAACCACGGGTCTCGCCCCACAAGCCTGCCCCGTACTCGATACGGGATCGGGCTCGCCCGGAATGACAGCTTTGTCGAATTGCGAGGCAGTCTCTGAGTCAGGAGGCTTGGGCTCTCCGAGCCGCAGGCCGATATTTTATAGTTGATAGGAGGTAAAAGGTCCCATGAGTCCCAAAAGCCCTTTGGAAGATAAGATCATTTTGGTTGTGGATGACGAGCCGGATGTCCTGGAGACGGTGGGTGAGATACTTGATATGTGCCTGCTGTACAAAGCAAAGAGCTACGAAGAGGGCATGGAATATCTCAAGGGTTATACGATCGATATTGCCATCCTTGATATTATGGGTGTCAATGGCTTTGAACTTCTGAAAAGGTCGGTAAATAAAGGTATACCCACCGTTATGCTCACGGCTCATGCATTGACGCCTGAGGCACTGAAGAAGTCCATGAAACTTGGCGCAGTGACTTTCTTGCCCAAAGAAAAAATATCTGATTTGCAGGAATTTCTTGAGGATGTTGTTTTGGGAGGGGGAAACCCCATTTGGACAAAATTCTTCGACCGGCTCGGTGCATATTTTGACAAGCGTTTCGGCTCAGACTGGAAAGAGAAGGACAAATTCTTCAGGGACTTTGAGGAGGCTATGCGAGGCGGGACAACGAATGAAGGGTGATTAGGTTTTGCAACTGGATAACAGAGAAAACAGCGTTTTCAACACCTTTAACCTATCCCATGGCATTAGTCTAATCATTCTTGCCTGCTTTTTCCCTTAATTCTTGCGTATCAATAGACCGGCGAAGCCTTCCCAGGGAAACCCTAGCGGAGGAAAGGAATGAGAATTCGGGAACCAGGAAAGATCAGAGATCATTTGTGGTATTTGGGTTGCGAGGAGTCCGGTGTCTATTTGCTGGAGGGCCAAGATGAGTCGATGATCATCAGCGGGGGAATAAGTTACATTCTCCCTCATGTTCTACAACAAATCAGAGCGTTCGGTATCCAAGAGAATCGAATCAGAAAATTTCTGATACTCCATGCACATTTCGATCATGTGGGCATCGTGCCATTTCTCAAACGTCGCCATCCAGAGCTCCAAATCTATGGGTCGTCGCGGGCTTTTGAGATTCTGTCCATGCCCAAGGCAATTAACACCATCAATGCCTTCAGTGACATGGTGGCGGCACGGATGGGAAGGGTGGAGGATTGCGCTGGCCTTGATCTGGAATGGAGAGAAGATGTGGATGGTGCATCCGTTTCTGAAGGGGATCAGATAGGGATTGATGACATTGAAGTCCAGATCTTCGAAACACCAGGCCATTCCTCTTGTTCCATCTCAGCTTATGTGCCACAGATCAAAGCACTTTTTCCGTCAGATGGTGGTGGCATCCCATACCGAGATACAATCATCACGCCAGGGAACTCCAATTTTACCCTGTTTCAACAAAGCCTGGAAAAGCTCAAGGATCTGGATGTGGAATATCACTGCGCAGATCACTATGGATATATTGTAGGAGAGGAGGCCGGAGATTTCATTCAACAGACCATCCGGACGGCCAAGCAAAACCGTTCTCTCATGGAGGAGGCCTACCTGAGGACAAGGGATATTGACGCCGCAGCGCATGAACTTGTGACCGCCTTTTATGAATCATATCCCGATTATGTGCTGTCTAAAGAAATCTTCCAGGGAATATACGGTCAAATGGTAAGGCATATCGCCAAGACATTGGAATAATTTTTTTTAGTAATGCTTTAAGCGTCTGACGACCGGCTGGGCTAATCGGCATTCTCTGGGGGGGCCAAAAAATATGCGCGCTGCCCTTAAGAATGGCGCACAAAACCAGGTAGATCTGGGGCCTTGTTCCGCCAATAAAATCCCTTCCAGGATTTTATAAAGCGCCTCCCGAGCTCTCGGGAGGCTTAGAAGCCCCCGGGGACCGGGGGCGTTATCTAAAATTTTCTGAGAGAAAATTTTAGTAAGGAGAAATGGGAAGCATGGAGAAGGTGAAAGTCAAAATCATGGGCATAAGCTGCAATCACCGAAAGGCGAGGAACACGGCGTGGCTGACGCTCTTCGCCCTGAAGGCCATAGAGAAATTTGGGAGGAGAATAAGCGAGATAGCCGATATTGAAACGGAATTTATCGAGCTGAGAGGAAAGGGAAAAAAAATCTCAACTCAGGCCATCTGTAGGATGGTGGATGGCCATTATGAAACCTTAGAGGAGGATTATGTTACCAGAGAGCTCATGCCCAAGATGGCAGAGGCGGATGGATTTGTCTTTGGTTCTCCCGTGTTTACAGGGGCATTTACCAGTAAGTTTATCAGGCTATTCGAGCGTCTGAGGGCAGGGGTAAAGGAGGGCCTTTTCACGGATAAACCTGCAGGATGCGTGGCAGTAGCCACCATGCCTATGGGAGGTCAGGATCGCACCTTGGAGAGCATGGAGATATGCATCCGATCGGTGGGAATGATTCCTGTGCACATACTGTGTGGATGTTCGGGAACGAGCGGCATCCCCTTTGGTCCCCTTCCCGGAGACGATGACGGCACCGTGATCGGGGTTACGAAAGATAGATATTCACAGTGGTCGTCAATACAGATGGCTCGGCGTGTGGCTGAGGTCGCCGTGATGCAGAAACTGGCAAAGCGCAGGCTGGAGAAAGTCTACAAAAGGGAATTTATCCAGACATACAGTTTGCCCTTCCGTAAAGAGAGTTGGGCATGGGCAGAACTGGATAAAGAGGATCAACAATTTATGAGTCGTCTTGATAAGGATAAGCTGACCGCCTTGGACGAGACCATAGTGAGTCGGCCAAAAAGGATTGATAATGGTGGGGTCAAGTGCAAGATTCTGGGCCTGGGTTGTGATGACTACAGTGGAGCGGACACAAACTGGCTGGTTGTGAATTCCCTCAAGGCCATAGAAAAGTTCGGGCGCAAATTGGAGCCTTTCGCCGGATTTGAGACAGAATTCATTGACTTGACCAACAAGAAGGTCAGGCCCTGCCTGAACTGCGACCATTACACGGACATGCCCCATGGGGGCAAACGCTGGAAGGGGGTTGAGTACCCCAGTCCAGATTCCTACGGTTGCGTGCTAAAGAAGGACTACTGCGCCGAGGGGCTCCTTCCCAGGTATGCTGAGGCCGAGGGTGTCATCTACGGGTCCTCGGTCTGTGCCTTGGCCCCTAGCATCACTTTCAGGCTCTTTGCGGAACGTCTTGTGAGAGGCATATGGGCGGGCTGGAATAACCTGAAGCCCACGGCTAATATCGCCGTTTCCTATGACATTGAGGGAGGAGAGGAATCCTGCCTGAATATCATGAATACCTGCAATAGGTGGGTAGAGGCCCTACCTGTGTCATGGCCTCACGGCACCCCGGCGAGAGGGGGGTCCCAGGGTTCAAAAAACATTGTTGTGAAGGATGACCCCATGGCTGTGGCCCTGAGTGTTATAAATGCCAGGAGGGTGGCTGGGTTTGCACTCATGACCAAATTGGCCAGGCAAGAAATAGGGGAGGAACTTTATAAGCGAGAATTTTATTTTGTGCTCCATCCTCCGCACGGCGATGCCTCTTGGGAGTGGTCAAGGCTGGACAAAGAGGAAGAGGAGTATATGATGAACTTGTCGGTGGACGCGTTAGCGAAGCTGGGCAAGTGATAAAAAATTGGAGGAGCGGAGCACTGGAGAATCCGGAAAATTGCTTTCATCTCATTTGAGCCTGTTTCGCAGTTCCCCCTTGGTCATTGCGAGCCCTTCGAGTACCTCAGGGTAAACTCCCCTTCTGGAGCGTGGCAATCTCTTTGTTTTCCATGTCTTATGAGATTGCTTCGGTCCTCCCGCCTCCGCGGGAGTCCCTCGCAATGACATTATGAAACAGTCTCTTTCGCGGGAGTGACAATCGCTTGCGCTCCTCCAGTCATTCCTGCGCAGGCAGGAATCCAGAAAGCCGGTCAGTTAATGGGGCTGAATAGTCGGGAGTAAAGGTCGTTATCTTTCTATTCAAGGAGGTCTCACATGGGATTGGCCTACAAATCCGTAAAAGATAGGCGTATCGTGGCTAATGACGAAAAATGCAATGGCTGTATTATCTGTCAGTTGCGTTGTTCAGATCGTTTGGAAAAGGCCTTCAACATTTCAAAGGCCGCAATCCGTGTGGATCGGTTTGCCAAGGGAGCAACCGATTTCTTTATCTCTTTCACCGATAAATGTGATGCATGCGGGATCTGCGCAAGGCATTGTCCTTACGATGCGTTAACCTGGTTCAAGGAAGGAAAGGAGGTGGCGTAGGATGAGTTTTCACGGATATGCCGGCAGAATTCTCTATGTGGACCTAAGCTCAAAAAAGATAAAAAAAGAGAAACTCGGTGAAGAATTGATAAGAAACTACCTGGGCAACCTAGGCACTAACACCAAACTGGCCTATGACTTAATCAAGCCGGGGACGGATCCTCTGTCATCAGAAAACCGCATTATCTTAGGCACTGGACCACTGGGGGGTACTGTGGCCCCAGCGTGCAGTCGCTCCAACGCGAACTACAAGTCCCCTTTGACCCATCTCTTTGGTTCCGCCAACTCGGGAGATTCCGTAGGCCTCATGTTGAAGTTTGCAGGATACGACCATTTGGTCATCAGTGGTAAAGCCCAGGGACCTGTCTATTTAAAAATCGATGATGACAACGTGGAGATTTTGGATGCAACTCACCTTTGGGGAAAGGATGTCTTTGAGACCACGGATTCGCTCTGGGCGGAGTTGAAGGACTACTGGATCAATTGTATTGGCCCTGCCGGAGAAAACCTGGTGAACTTTGCCGCCTCGGTGACCAACAAGCATTCCCTTTACGGTCGGACAGGGATTGGCGCAGTCATGGGGTCCAAGAACCTCAAGGCGATTGCTGCCAGGGGTACGAAAGCAATAACCGTCGCAGATCGAAAAAGGTTTATGAAGATCGTTGAAGGCCTGTTAGAAAAAATCAAGACCAGTCCGGCCACAGAACTCTGGAGGGAATTTGGCTTCGTGGTCGCCTTCCCCGCCTACGGCGGTACGGGGCTGTTTGAACGATGCAATTACGCTGAAGGGTTTGCTGATCTGGCAAAGGCATTCAGCAAGGAAGAGTATAGAAGTCATGTGGTCAAAAGGGCCTATGCTTGTCCCGGCTGTCCTGTCGGATGTAAACAGGTGGTAGAAATAAAGGATGGAAAGTATGCAGGATTGAATTACAGAGTGGCAGCCCTGGGCTCACAAGTGGGCTACCATAACCAGGCCGGGGTTGAGGATTGGGATGAAGTGGTCAAGTGCGTGGAGTTGGAAAACAAGTATGGTTTAGACAGTACAAGTCTGGGAAGCACAGTGGGATTTGCCGTTGAGCTCTATAAGAGGGGAATAATGACTAAAAAAGATACCGATGGCATGGAGCTCGACTGGGGGGGTGAGACGACACGAGCACTCATCGAGAAGATCGTGCGCCGGGAGGGCATCGGGGATATCCTTGCGGATGGGGTCAAGGCGGCGGCAGAGAAATTTGGTCCGGAAGCTCACCAATATGCGGGCCATCTCAAGGGACTTGAGATAACGCTGGGTGTCAGGGGGAGGCTCTCCACAGAGAACTTTGGAGAGTTCACCAACCCACGCGGAGGTCACCTGGAAAGGTCCCCTTCTCTGACGTTTGTGCCAAGAAAACCGAAGGTCTTTCCCCCGTTTTCGGCTGGAATTGGTGTCCCTAAAGATAGGTTAGAGATAGTCTGCGATGGCCCGGAAGGATTTAATGTTTCGAGACTCACCAAATGGGTGGAAGACTATAATACTGTGCTGGCCAGCATGGGGATGTGCCATCGCACGCCTGTGACACAACATTTCAATCTGCAGATCATCACAGATCTTTTCAGGGCCGCAACCGGCATTGATATGAGTCCGGACGAACTGCGGGAGGCTGGGGAACGCATATGGAACCTTGAGCGGGCCTTTAATGAACGGGAGGGAGCGGCCAGAAAAGAGGATATGCCCCCCTGGAGAGTGCTCAATGAGCCCATCAAGATTGGAGATAAAGAGTTTCCGGGGATCGGCGAAGAGGGCGCCAATAAGCTCCTGGATGAATACTACGAAGAGAGGGGATGGAATATCAAAGAGGGGAGGCTGAGCAGGGAAAAATTGGAGGAACTGGGTTTGGCAGATGTGGCCTCCGATTTAGGGTATTAAAGATTTCTACGGGGCGATATCTCTAATGTGTCCAGGTGAAAAAATTAATAAAGAAGGGGAGGGTTAGAAGGATGATTGGCTTTGAACTCACAGAGGAACAGAGGCAGATGCAGGATATGGCCAGGAAATTTGCTCAAAAGGAAATCAAGCCTTTGGCGCCTGAAATTGATAAAGATCCTGCACATCCATTTCCAAGGGAACTCATGAATAAGATGGCTCAAAATGGTTTTTTCGATATGTTTATTCCAAGAGAATATGGAGGGATCGGTGCAGACTATTTGACAATGGCCATTGTGTCTGAGGAGCTCGCCGTAGGCGATGCCGGCGTAACTGTCAGTCTATTAGAAACTATTCCAGTGGCTCAGCCCATTGTTGATTTTGGCACAGAGGAACAGAAAAAAAGATTTCTCCCCATTCTTGCGGATAAGGAGGAGGCCAAACTCTGTGCCCTGGCTGTGACGGAACCGGAACATGGATCAGATATCGCCACCTTAGATACAACGGCCGTGTTTGACGGAGATTTCTACGTCCTTAACGGAGCCAAACGCTTCATTACCAATGCCGGCGTTTCATATCTCTACCTGCTGTTTGCCATGACTGACAAAGCTAAGGGGGCCAAAGGACAGAGTGCTTTTATAATAACCGATGATACGCCAGGCCTTTCTATAGGGAAGGTGGAAGACAAAATGGGACACAGGACATGCCAGAATGCGGAAGTCATTTTGGAGGATGCTCGTGTTCCAAAGGAGAACTTGCTAGGGAAGGAAGGAGATGGGTTTAAAATGATGATGAGGGCCTTTGATCAAACCCGCCCCGTATACAGTAGCGCGGTCGCTGTCGGACTTGCTCGAGCTGCCTATGAATATGCCCTGGAATATTCGAAAGAGAGGCAACAGTTTGGCAAACCCATTTTCGCTCAGCAAGCCATTAGCTTTAAGCTAGCTGAGATGGCCACCTTAATTGAGGCCTCCCGCCTTTTGGTTTGGAGGGCGTGTTGGGCTTTGGATCAAGGGGTGTCTTCAACACAGCCTGTCTCCATGTCTAAATTTCTATCTGCTGAGATGGTGATGAAGGTAACGACCGAGGCCGTTCAGGTTTTAGGGGGTTACGGCTATATGAGGGACTATCCCGTAGAAAAGTATATGCGGGATGCCAAGATTTTCCAGATATTCTTAGGTACAGGCGAAATTCAAAAGATGCTTATTTCAAGGACGCTGTAAGCACGCAGGTGCAGGGTTCAAGCAATTACCACCGGGACCTTGCTTGGCCCCTCAAAGATGGGAGACATTATGGATTCAGGTTTTCTTCGAATTGAAAGGTCCTTTGAGAACAGGGTGGCTAGTCTGGTCATTGATCGCCAGGAAAAGATGAATTCCATGACAGTCGACATGCGCAAAGAACTCGGAAAGGCGTTCAGGGATTTTTCCCAAGATGAGGATTTGCGAGTCGTGGTGGTCCGCGGGGCCGGGGACAAGGCCTTCAGTTCTGGGGGTGACGTTGAGGAGTTCCTCAAACTGGAGCCCCATGAGCTTGCGGCGTGGGGCGAAGAGATGACCGAGATTGAGAGATGTCCCAAACCGGTTATCGCAGCGATCGACGGGTACTGCCTTGGCGCTGGGATGGAACTGGCCTTGAGTTGCGACATCCGCATAGGAACAGACCGGTCTCTCCTAGGCATGCCAGAAGTCAGTCTTGGCATGATTCCTGGAAGCGGTGGATCTCAGCGAGTACTCAGAATCCTGGGGATGGGCCGAAGCAAATTCCTTTTGATGACCGCACGCCGCATTGAGGCCGAAGAGGCAGAGCGCTGGGGCCTCATAAGCCTATGTGTCCCACCCGACAAACTGGAGGAAACGATTGATGATCTCCTGAACCGTCTCCTCAAGTTCCCCCCCTTATCCCTTCGTGCCATCAAGAGCGTCCTTCAACAGGGTGCTGATGCATCATTGAGTTCAGCGCTGGAACTGGAACGCAAGACCTATGCCTGGTTGAGGACAACCCATGATTATGTGGAAGGCGTCAACGCCTTCCTGGAAAAACGCTCACCCAAATTCAAAGGGAAGTAATTGTACTTGAAGCGTTTCGTTTTTTGCCTTTGGCTTTTTGGGAAAAGCAGTTCTTCTGCGGGAGGTGTTGTTTTTAATCAAGCGGGCTTCTATTTCGGTTGAA